>CALGIL010000373.1 GCA_937914895.1 uncultured Angelakisella sp. | reverse complement strand
CGACCGGGGCGGACAACAGGAAAACTATATCCATGGGGCCCCGCCGGAAGCGTAAAGGGGTTTGGAACTATGTTCCATAAGTAAAAGGCTAACCTTTGATAAAATCCAAAACCCCGCCCGGCAGGACAACAACCCCCCCCGGAGGGTGGCGGGGGGCGAAATCAAAAGGTGGGGTTGTTTACAAACCGCAGCAGCGGCACCAGCAGGTAGTTCCACTGGAAGAAGAAATAAAGAAAGTTGAGGCCCACCAGCACCAGGGAAAGGATAAGGTCCGGCCAGTCCTTGCGCTTTACCGCCCACCCCAGGAAAAAGAGGGCAAGACCCGCACCGATGACCCCGGTAAAGTTGGAAAAATGGGGGATGACCTGGATGACATACAGCCCGTAGTTGTGGAAGAGGGAGGCCAGCACGATGCCAAAGCCGGTGTTCTTCAGCAGGAAGGCCAGCAAAAAGAGGATGCCGTACAGCGCCAGATACAGATAGGCCAGGTACTGCCAGGATTTGGTGACCTTGATGTCCTTTAAGTTCTTTTGCATAGGTCGTCTCCTTGTGTTGTCATGTTGTCTCAGGATTTGACGGCGGTGGCGCCGCCCCGGTCCCGCAGCTGGGGCAGAAGGTCGTCGGTGACGGCCACCTCCCCGTCGGGGAAGACCCACATCACCTTCCAGCCCATCCGCGCGGCCAGCGCCCGGCTTTCCTCATAGGGTAGGACAAACAGGCAGGTGGAGGCAAAGTCTGCCTCGCCGCTGTCGGCGCACACCACCGTCAAAGACCGGTAATAATCGGCGGGCATCAGGGTGACGGGGTCGATGATATGATGAATCCGCCGGTCCCCCACAAAGTAAAACCGCTGATAGTCCCCGCTGGTGACCACGCTTTCGTGGGTGACCATCACCGCGTCCAGGGCGGCGGACTGGGGGTCGTCCGGGTCGGCAAAGGGGTCCTGGATGCCGATGGGCCACCGGTCCCGCTGGCCGTCGTCAGGGGGGTCCATGGCCACCACGTTGCCCCCGGCGCTGATGATAAAGGAGGTAAACCCCTGGGCGTAGATCTCATCGGTTACCAGCTGGGTGGCATAGCCCTTGGCCACCGCGCCCACGTCCAGGGCCATTCCCGGCTCCTCCAAAAAGACAGTGGAGGCCTGCCGGTCCACAATGACCTTGGAGATGTCACACAGCTGGGCGGCGGCGGTCAGGTCCTTCATAGGGGGCAGCTTGGCCACAGCCGGGTCGGACCCGGCGTACAGGGCCATGTAGTCATGCCAAATCTTCAGCACCGGCCCCATGGCAATATTGGTATGGCCGCCGGCCTTGCTGTAAAGGTCCAGGGAAAATTCCAGCAGGTCCAAAACTTCTTTTGGCACCTGTACCGGGGCAATGCCGGCGTTTTTGTTGACAGTGCAGATGTTGTTGACGCCCTCGTATTCATAAAACCGGTCGTAAAAACGGCTCAGCTCCTCAAAACGGGTCTGGATGGCCTTGGCGTACCCTTCAAAGGTCTTTTGGTCCGGGGCGTACCCAATGATCTGGACGACGGTGTCGAAGGTGCCGAAAAACTGGGTGGTGTATTTTTGGGACGCCGGCTGCTCCTTGGCGGGGGCGCAGCCCGGCAGCAGCAGTACCAGGCAGAGCAGCAGGCAGCAGAGGCGGGTGGCAGGATGTCTCATGAGGTCCTCCTTGGACAAATCTGGGGCGGATGGACGGTCCGCTTTCTAAGATTATACCAAATTGCGGTGAAAATCAACGCCCGGGGGACAAAACAGGATGCCCTTTTGCAAGATCTCCGTATTTTGGGGCAGAATTTGGGTAGAATGGGTATTGCTATTTTGTGGTAAAGAAGGTATAATTCCATTCAGGGTGTTATTTTTATAACAAATACCCCGGAACATACTAAACCGATTTAATTGGAGGAATCGTACGATGAAAAAGTTGCTTCTCTTGACCCTGGCTCTTCTCATGGTCGCCGGCTGCAGCGCCCCTACCCTGAAGGTGGGTCTTGGCATTGTCCCTAAGATGACCGGCACCGCCGCCACCGCCGACGGCGACGGCAAGGCTCAGGCCGACGTTACCGCCTGCGCCGCCACTTTTGACGCCAACGGCAAGGTCGTCGGCATCCAGATCGACGTTGCCCAGTGCGCGGCCCCTGTCACCGCGGCCGGCGCCGTCACCGCTCCTTCCGAGATCCAGACCAAGAAGGAGAAAAAAGAGGGCTACAACATGAAGGGCGCCTCCGGCATCGGCAAGGAGTGGTACGAGCAGATCGCCGCGTTTGAAGCCTACT
Source organism: uncultured Angelakisella sp. (assembly GCA_937914895.1). GTDB lineage: Bacteria > Bacillota > Clostridia > Oscillospirales > Ruminococcaceae > Angelakisella. Next base: position 16,537 of record CALGIL010000373.1, on the reverse strand, counting down.
GCGTGGGCAAGACTGCCGCCGACATTTCCGCCATGCCTGTCAAGACCGAGGGAGAGCACACCAACGTCCCCGATGTGGAAGAGCTGAAGTCCTCCTGCACCATGAGCTGCGGCGATTTCATTGAGGCCCTGAGCAAGGCCAACGCCAACGCCGCCTAAAAAAAACACCGACCCTAAAAGGACCCGGCCATATGGCCGGGTCCTTTTAGACTGTCGAAAAAGCGGCTATGCGTTTGCTGCGCCTATTTCTGCCCCAACAGCTCCCGCTGATACTCCTTGCTCAGGTCCATCAGCGTCTGAAACAGCCGCCGGGTGTAGGGGAGCATTTCCGGGGTGGTTTTTCCCTCCAGAGCCTCCAGCACCCGGGCCTCCCGCTCCGGAGCGTAAATGGCCATGCCCCGGGCAGACTTGTACTGGGCCACCTGGCCGCAAAGGTCCATGCGCAGGGCAAACAAATCTGTCAGCTGCCGGTCCACGGCGTCAATTTCCTCTCTCAGCTCACCAAGGTCCTTCATCCTTTTCTGCCTCCTGTTTTGTGATGGGTCCAGTATACCCCATTTGGGCCCCCGGAACAACCGGGGGCTTGCAACTTGCCCGCCCATAGGGTAAAATTTAACAAAAAGGAATGATAAAAAAGGCTGCACCAAAGAAGTGTAAAAAAAGACGGTAAAAATAGATCGTAAAAAGGAGCTTTTGCCATGTATGACATCATTATAATCGGCGGGGGCCCGGCGGGGCTGTCCGCCGCCATCTACGCCAGGCGGGCCGGCGTGTCGGTGCTGGTGCTGGAGCAGACCATGTACGGCGGGCAGATGATGAACACCCCCGAGGTGGAAAACTACCCCGGCGTCCCCCTGATGGGCGGGGCGGACCTGGCCGTGGAGTTTTACCGGCAGGCGGCCGACCTGGGGGCGGAGATTCTGCTGGAGGGTGTGGAGTCCCTGGACCTGACCGGGGAGGTCAAGCGGGTCCGCACCGCCGGGGGAGAGCACGAGGGGAAAACCGTCATCCTGGCCAACGGCGCCAAACGCCGCAAGCTGGGCTGCCCCGGCAAGGAGCTGTTTGCCGGGCGGGGGGTGTCCTACTGCGCCACCTGCGACGGCGCCTTTTTTAAGGGCAAGGAGGTGGCCATTGTGGGCGGCGGGAACACCGCCCTGGAGGACGCCCTCTTTTTGTCCAACCACTGCACGGCGGTGCACCTCATCCACCGCCGGGACCAGTTTAGGGGCGGCAAAATACTGGCGGACGCGGTGCTGGCCCGGGCCAACATCCAGGTCCATTACGACGCGGCGGTGGAGGAAATCCACGGCTCCGCCAAGGTGGAGGCCGTCACCCTGCGCAATTTAAAAACCGACGAGCGCACCCGCCTGCCGGTGGCCGGGGTCTTTGTGGCCGTGGGTCTGGAACCGGAAAACGGCTTTGTGGCCGGCCAGGTGGACCTGGATAAGGCAGGCTATATTTTGGCGGGGGAGGACTGCAAAACCAACCTGCCCGGGGTGTACGCCGCGGGGGACACCCGCACCAAGACGGTGCGGCAGATCATCACCGCGGCGGCGGACGGCGCGGTGGCGGCCATCGAGGCCTCCAACCGGGTCAACGCGGGCTGACGGAAAGGAGACGCCATGGCAAAGCAGGAGACAAAAACCAACGCCATGCGGATGCTGGACCGCGCCGGCGTACCTTATCAGGTGCACACCTACGACCCCGGCGACGGCCTCATCGACGGCGTGTCGGTGGCCGCCAAAACGGGACAGGACCCCGGCCGGGTGTACAAAACCCTGGTGGCAAAGGGCGCCGGGGGCGGCCCCTTGGTCTTCGTCATCCCGGTGGCGGCGGAGCTGGACCTGAAAAAGGCGGCCCGGGCGGCGGGAGAAAAATCCGTGGCCATGGTCCATGTCAGCGAGCTTTTGCCCCTTACCGGCTATGTCCGGGGCGGCTGCTCCCCGGTGGGGATGAAAAAGCGGTACCCCACCTTTTTTCAGCGGGAGATGCTGGAGCTGCCCGTGGTCCTGGTCAGCGGCGGCAGGGTGGGGGTCCAGGTGGAATTGGACCCCCGGCGGCTGGCCCAGGTGACCGAAGCCCGGGGGGCGGACCTGATCCGAGACTGATTCTTATCTGCATCTGCATCTGATTTGCATCTGAAAGAGAGGAAGCACCATGCGCGCAGCCGGGGTACTACTGCCCGTTTTCAGTCTGCCGTCCCCCTATGGCATTGGCGCCCTGGGGGCCGCGGCCCATGCCTTTGTGGAGTTTTTGGAGGCCGCGGACCAGCGGTACTGGCAAATCCTGCCCCTGGGGCCCACCGGGTACGGCGACAGCCCCTACCAGGCCTTTTCCAGCTTTGCGGGCAACCCCTACCTGATTGACCTGGATGCCCTGGCGGCACAGGGCCTGCTGACCCGGGAGGAGTGCGATGCCCGGGACTTTGGCCGCGACCCCGGCCGGGTGGATTACCTGCGGCAGTACCGCAGCCGCCAGGACCTTTTGCGCAGGGCCTTCGCCCGGTTTCCGGCACAGGACGGGGCTTTTGGGGCCTTTGCGGCCGACCAGTCCTGGTGGCTGGAGGATTACGCCCTGTACACCAGCCTTAAATCCGCCCAGGGCGACGCGGCCTGGGACCGCTGGCCGGAGCAGTACCGCCTGCGGGACCCCGCCGCCATGGAGGCCTACGCCGCCGTCCACGAGGAGGACATTCGCTTTCACAAGTTTGTGCAGTACCTTTTTTACGGCCAGTGGCGGGACCTTAAGCGCTACGCCAACGCCCACGGCATCCGCATCATCGGGGACATCCCCATTTACGCGGCCCCGGACAGCGCCGACGTCTGGGCCGACCCCAGGCTGTTTCTTCTGGATGAGCGGGGGCGGCCCACCCAGGTGGCGGGGGTCCCGCCGGATGCCTTTTCCGCCGACGGACAGCTGTGGGGCAATCCCCTTTATAACTGGGAGGTCCACCGTCAAACCGGCTATGGGTGGTGGCTGCGGCGGCTGCGGCTTTCCGCGGAGCTGTACGACATGGTGCGCATCGACCACTTTCGGGGCTTCGAAAGCTACTATGCCATCCCCGCCGGGGACCCCACTGCGGCGGGGGGCGTCTGGCACAGGGGCCCCGGCATGGACTTCATCGGCCGGGTCAAGGCGGAGCTGCCGGACTTTCCCATCCTGGCGGAAAACCTGGGCTTTCTGACCCCGGAGGTCCACCGCCTGCTGGAGGACAGCGGCTTTCCCGGCATGGCGGTGCTGCAGTTTGCCTTTGGCGGCGGGGGGGACAGCGAGTATCTGCCCCACAACCACCGGCGGAGGATGGTGGTTTATACCGGCACCCACGACAACACCACCAGCGCCCACTGGCCCCAGGCCGCCCCGCCGGAGGAGGCGGCCTTTGCCCGGGAATACCTGGGGCTTGCCCCGGACGGGGACTTTGCCGACGGCCTTGTCCGGGCGGCCCTGGCCTCGGTGTGCGACCTTGCCGTGGTGCCCCTTCAGGACTATCTGGGCCTGGGGGCCCAGGCGCGCATCAACACCCCCTCCACCCTGGGGGGCAACTGGACCTGGCGCCTGACGCCGGGGCAGGCCACCCCGGAGCTGGCGGCCCGCATGGCCCGCCTGGTGCGCATCTACGGCAGGTGATGCAAAGCAATGCCCAAAAGCGGGCGTCACCCCCATTGCCGCCCGGCGGGGCGGGACCTGTCTCCCCGGGGATTACCGGTGCCTGTGGATTCACCGGTGTCAGGCCCCGGAATAGAGGGAAAACAAACAAGGATACGGCCGGCGGGCCGTATCCTTGTTTGCTTGAGGTATGACAAGCCTTATGGTCTGGTTCCTTCCATAAGATGCTCGGCAAGTATGTCTTCGGGCCGGATGGTATTGACCTGGCCCAGCAGCTTGGCAAAGATGGTCTTTTGGGCAATGTTTTCCAAAAAGTGGGAATAGCGGAAGGCAAACTCCATGGTGGGGCCGCAGGTGACGGCGCCGTGGTTGGCCATAATGGCGGCGTTGTTGCTGCCAAGGGCCTCCACAATGTATTCGCCCATAAGCATATCGCCGGCCGGCGCGTACCGGGCGGTGCGGATTTCCGCGCCCAGGTTGATGTACTGCTCGGCCAGGGACAGGGGAATATCCATGCCCGCAATGGCAAAGATGGAGGCCCAAAGGGGATGGCTGTGTACGACGCAGTTTACGTCGGGGCGGGCGCGGTAGATGGCAAGGTGCATGGGCGTTTCGATGGTGGCGTCGCACCAGGGGGAGATTTTTGTCCCGTCGGGCTCAAAAACCGCCATGTCCTGGGCGCGGAAATCATGAAAATCGACGTAGGGGAAGGGCAGACCCTTTAAAAAGCCGGAAATGTAGATAAGGCCGGTGTTGGGGTCGCGCAGGCTGACGTCGCCGGAGTCGCCGGAGGGGGTAAAGCCTTTGTCGAGCAGCCAGCGGGTACCCTGTGCACACTGCTCCAGCAGCAGGCGGTTAATGCGCTTGTCCATCTCGAATTCCATAATGAGGCCTCCTTAAAGCGATTTTATTTTTTCTGCAGGTACTTCAGTACGGCAGATACCTGTTCCCGAAAGCTGCCGCCGAATTTGTGCTCGAAAAATGCGCTGCCAATGGTAAAGCTGGCGACACCGCAGGCGGTAATCTCATCCACGCGCTGAAAGCTGTCGATGCTCCCCGCAACGCACAGATGAATGCCCTGGGCCGTAATGGACTTCATCAGGGCCACGGAATCCCCGTCGTACCGATAGCTGGCAATGCCCACGCCCGCGATGCCCTTTTGCATCAGCAGGTGGGCCTCCTCCGTAATTTCCTCAATGGTCCCCTTCAAAACGGCCGGCCGGCCGGTAAGGTTCCCCAGGGTGGGCTCGTAGCCCAAACCCGCCCCATGCAGGCGGTCGCGGGCGGAATCGTAGTACTTTCCGCCGCTCATAAAATCCACGCCGCAGTCGATGCACAAATCCGCGCACCTTAAAATGACGTCCTCGTCCCGCTCAATGTTTTCTATGTATACGGTTTTGCCCGCCGCCTTCATCAGGGCGGCCAGTTTTTTCATCTCGCCGTACTCAATGCCCACATCCTTAAAGCCCCATATGTTTGCGGGCAGGTCGCGGCACTGCTCAAAAATTTCCGCGGCGTCGGGCACTGTCTTGTCATTCCAGGTCAGCATTACAATCAGTTCCGGGGTCATTGCCATCATCCTCCTGATCAAAATCCAAATTAAAGCTTAGGGGCGGGGTGCGCAGGCGTAATAAATGACGGCGGGCTCGCTTCCAATATTAAAGACCTGATGCCCCACGGCGGGGGGGATCAGCAGCGCGTCGTTTTCCTTTAATTCGTAGTATTTCTGCTCCTCCACAAGCAGGCAGAGCACATGGCCCCTGGCGCAGATAAACACCTCGTGGGCGTCCTTGTGGCCGGGGTCCACGGTGCCGTTTTGGTAGGGCGGAAGTTCGCTCATGCCAAAGGTGAGCTTATCGGTGGCAAAGTAGGTCCTGCACACCTCGCTTCCCCACAGGGCAATGTCGGTATCCTGGTAGTGCCTGAGCAAGCCGGTTTCCATAAAAAAGCTCCTTTCCAAAGCTGAGTTTTTATAAAATCAGGCCTTTATCACCCGAATGCCCTTTTCCTCCAGCATGCTCACCTGGGCGGGATCGGTGCAGTTGGTGATGACATAGCCGACGTCGCTGAAATCCGCGACGACCTCGGTAAAGGGGCCGACGCTGAATTTTGACGAATCGCACAGGACAAAGGAATCCCTGGCCGAATGCAGCAGCCGGCGCTCGGTCCGCTCGTCGGGGTTGATGGTGGTAAAGCCGCGGTTTTCTTTGACAGAATCGGCACCGATAAAGGATTTGGAGACAGAGATGTTTTTAAACAGCTCCTCCGCGCGCGGGCCCACACAGGCGCCGTTTTGGCCGCGGACAACGCCGCCGCTCATCTGCACCTCAATGCTGCGGTTGTGCAGCAGCGTGTAGGCGACATAGACGGAGTTTGTGATGACGATGAGGTTTTTTGCGTCGGTGAGTTCTTTGGCAAGGCAAAGGGTCGTGGTGCCTCCGCCGATGGCGATGATGTCCCCTTCGTGGATCATTGTGCGGGCAACCTGGGCAATGGCCTGCTTGGCCTCCAGGTTTCGGATGTCCGTCTGTACGCCGGGGTCGCTGTTTTCCCTGCGGATGGCGCCGCCCCGTGTGCGCGTCAAAAGCCCCTGGCGGTCCAGCTCCTTCAGCTGAAGCCGCGCCGTGGAACTGGAGATGCCGCACAGGCTCATAACCTCTTCGACGGTTACGCGCTGATTTTGGTCCAGCAGCTGAAGAATGCGGTTTGTTCTTTCTTCAAAGAAAGACCGGTTGGATTTGTGCATGAAAAGTACCTCGCTTCCTACACAAATAATGGTTTTCATGCGGTTGCCTGCCCCAGTATAGCATTGAAGTTTTGGCAAGTCAACAATATCAATGAGTGAAATTAACTGATAAAAGGGTAAATAAGTTATAATCAGCTGGGTTGCAGCCTACAATTGATGAAAACCACTTATTTAAATTCATCAAAAAATCACCTGCTTGGTTGTCTATAATTACCACAAACTTGTGCGTTTTGCTATAAAAATAGATGTACAAGCTGTGGATATAGAAAAATGGCGGTTGATTAGGTGGTTTTTTGTTGACAAATACTCTTTTTATGGTACAATCAAACCGTAGAAATTTGACGAAGAAACTGGTACAATCAATCAATATCGATTACAATGAACGGAAAATGCGCTTGACAGGGGGAGCAGGTATGGATACTGTCCTGGAACTCAGGCATATCAACAAGGCGTTTCCAGGCGTACAGGCGTTGTCGGACATGAATTTTACCCTGCGAAAGGGTGAGGTCCATGCGCTGCTGGGAGAAAACGGCGCCGGAAAAAGCACCTTGATTAAAATTATGTCCGGGGCCTACCGCCCGGACAGCGGAGAGATAGTAATCGGCGGAGCGCCCGTTGTATTTACAAGCCCCCGGGATTCCATCCAGGCGGGCATCGGCGTGGTGTATCAGGAGGTCAGTGTGTTTCCGGACCTGTCGGTGATGGAAAACATTTTTGTGGGCCGACTGCCCCGCAAGGGCCTGTCCGTGGACTATCAAAAGGTCAAAAAAGACGCCCTGGACGTCTACGCGGCCCTGGGCATGGAAGTGGACGTGGAAAAAAACGCCGGAACCCTGGGCATTGCGGATAAGCAGATGCTGGAGATTGCCAAGGCGCTGTCCCTGAATTCCAACATTTTGATTTTGGACGAGCCCACCGCGGCGCTTTCCTCCGCCGAGGTGGACGCTTTGCTGGGCATGATCCGAACGCTGAAGGCCAAGGGCGTTTCCATCGTCTTTATCAGCCACCGCATCGATGAGATATTTGCCATTACCGACCGCGTCACCGTCATCCGGGACGGCCAGTACATCGACACCCGGGATACGGCTTCGGTGGACACCGGCGAGCTGGTCCAGCTGATGGTGGGGCGCAAGGTCAGCAATTTCTACCCCAAGCAGGAGTGCGAGATCGGGGAGGAGATCCTAAGGGTCGAGCATATTTCCGACGGCGGCATTGTGCGGGACGTCAGCTTCTCGCTGCGCAAGGGCGAAATTCTGGGCCTGTCCGGCCTTGCGGGCTCCGGCCGCACCGAGACGGCCTGTGCCATTACCGGCCTTACCAAAAAAGCCGCCGGTACCGTCAGGCTCCACGGGCGCGACCCCAAGATTAAATCGTACAGGGACGCTTTGGCAAAGGGCATTGTTTATGTCACCGAGGACCGGCAGAAAAACGGGCTGACCCTGCCCATGTCGGTCAAGGATAACGTCACCCTTGCGGGGCTGGGCATGCTTTGCCGGGCGGGGGTCATCAACCAAAAGGAAGACGCCCGCCTGGCCGACGAATACATAGAAAAGCTTGGCATTGCCACCCCCCATTACAATTTTGTGGTGGGCAACCTTTCCGGCGGCAACCAGCAGAAGGTTTCGGTCTCCAAGGCGCTGCTGACCGAAGACCCCCAGGTCCTGATTCTGGACGAGCCAACCAAAGGGATCGATGTCGGCGCCAAGGCGGAAATCCACGGGCTTATCAGCAGTCTTGTAAAGGACGGGATGTCGGTCATTATGATCTCCTCCGAGCTTCCCGAGCTTATTGGGATGTGCGACCGCGTCGTTGTGCTGCGGGAGGGCAGGGATTCGGGAGACGTTTGTAAGGAAGACCTTACTCAGGAGCATCTTCTTTCACTTGCGCTGGGCGGCGGAGAGGAGCATGAACATGAAGCATCTTATTAAAAGCCGCGAGTTTATTCTCACCCTGTTCATCCTTGTGATGGTCACGCTGATCACGCTGATTAACCCGGCCTTTTTTGACCCGAAAAACCTTATGGACATCATGCGCAACGTCAGCTATACCACCATTGCGGCTTTGGGGATGTCCATGGTGATGATCACCGGCGGCATCGACGTATCCATGGGCGCGGTGCTGTCCGCGCTGGCCCTCAGCTGCGGGGCCATGGCGGTGGGCGGCCTGCCCCAGCCGGTCTATCTGCTGCTGACGGTGCTTTTGGGCGCGGCGGTGGGCTGTGTCAACGGCTTTTTCATTGTCAAAACCAAGGTGCCCCCCATGATCTGCACCCTGGCGGTCTCCAGCATTGTCAGCGGGACCATCATCGTCATCACAAACGGCAAATGGGTCATCGGCCTGCCGGAGTCCTTTAACCTCATCGGCAAGGGCAGCATCGGCGGCCTGCCCATCAGCGTACTGATTATGACGGCGGTGCTGGCCTGGAATATTTGGTTTATGTCCCGCAGCCGCCTGGGCAGGAATATTTACGCCGTGGGCGGCAATCCCGGCGCCGCGCGGCTGTCCGGCGTCAATGTGGACCGGACGCTCATCCTTACCTACATGATCTCCGGCATCCTGCTTGCCATTGCCACCATTGTGTACTGCACGCGGCTGGCGTCCATTGTCACCGACTGCGGGACCAACTTCCACATTCCCCTTATTGCGGCGGCGACCATCGGCGGCACCAGCATTTTGGGCGGAAGCGGCCGGCCGGTGGGGACCTTTTTGGGCGCCTTAATTCTGGAGCTTTTCCGCACGGCCCTTGTGTACCTGAAAATCTCCACCTACTGGGAGCAGGCCGTACAGGGCGGGCTCATCCTGTTTGCTGTCCTCCTGGGCGCCATCAGCATTATAAACTCGAAGAAGGCGGTGGGCGCAGATGCAAAATAAGCCTGGTTTGGCGGGTCTTCTGACCCGGGACAAGACAGCCATCCGCCCGCCCGAGGTCAAATATGCCCACGAGCTTTTGCTGCTGGGGCTTTTTGCGGTGGTCTTCGTCATCATGTCCCTCATCTCCCCCAAGTTTTTGACGGTGCTCAACCTGACGTCCATGGTGCGCAACTTCATCGAATACGGCCTGATTGCCCTTGCCATGACCTTTATCATTATTTCGGGCAACATCGATTTGTCGGTGGGCTCCATTGTGGCCCTTGTCTCCGTCTCCATCGCCATGGTCAACAACGCCACGGGCAGCCTTGGCGCCGGCCTTGCGGCGGGCGTGGCCGTGGGCCTTGCCTGCGGCGCCGTCAACGGCCTGCTGGTGGGATACGCCCGGGTGCCGGCCTTTGTGGCCACCCTGGCGACGCAGTTTATTTTTCACGGCCTTGCCCTGGGCATCAGCCACGCCGAATCCATCACGGGCTTTCCACAGGGCTTTTCCTTTATCGGCATCGGCAAAATACTGGGCCTGCCCACACAGCTGTGGATCTTCCTGGTGTGCGCCGTCATCTTCAGCTTTGTGCTGAACAAAACCAAATTCGGGCGGTACATACGGGCCATCGGCTTTAATCCCGAAAGCGCGTATTACAGCGGAATCAATGTTTCCCGCGTTTTGCTGGCGGATTATCTGGTGGCCGGGCTTATGTCCGCCCTTGCCGCCATTGTACTGGTTTCCCGGGTGGCGTCTGCCCGGGCCACCTTTGGCACCGGAATGGACACCATTGCCATTACGGCGGTGGTCCTTGGCGGCACCAGCATTGCCGGCGGCTACGGCTCCATCCGCGGCACCATTGTGGCGCTGTTTTTGACGGGCATCATCAAAAACGGCCTGACCCTGGCGCGGGTGCCCAGCGAGGTTTCGACGGTTATTTTGGGCGCGCTTCTGCTTGTGTCGATCATTTTTAGCGGCAACGCTAAAAGTTGGTTGAATATAGTAAAGGTAAGGAAGGGGAAACAATGAAAAAGTATTTGGCGATTTTTACGGTTTTCATGATGGTTTTAAGCCTTTGCGCGTGTGGGAGCTCCGCTCCCAAGGAAGTACAGGAATCCAAGGGCTCCGAGAGCTCTCAGGGAGAAGCGGCCCCCGGGGGAGACAAGGCCCCTGAGGGCGACAAGCCCACCATCGTCATGATCCCCCAGGCCATCGGCAACGAATTCTATGTGGCCGGGCAGCAGGGCGCCATTGCCGCCGCCGGGGAGCTGGGCATCGACTTCATCTATGACGGCCCCACCTCCCCCCAGGTCGATCAGCAGGTCGAGTTCATCAATACCTACATCGCGGCCGGCGTGGACGCCATCTGCATTGCGCCCCTTGATTCCAACGCCATCGCGCCCATCCTCCAGGAGGCGCGGGACGCCGGCATCAAGGTGATCACCTATGACATTGACGCCAGCAGCGGCCGCGACTGGTACATGACCCCCTGTGTGGCGACACGGTACGGTGAGGTGATTGTGGACTACATGGTGGAGCAGGCCGGCGCCAGCGACATCGAATGGATCTTCCTGGTGGAAAGCCTGGGGGACGAGTTCCAAAAGGCGGCGGCGGAGCGGGCGGTGGCCTATGCCGCCGAAAAGTACCCCGACCTTGTGTTCCACGACATCAAGCAGCTGACCCAAAGCCAGGACGCGGCCTATAAAGAAGTCACCGACCTGCTGAAGGTCTATCCCAACCTGAGGGGCGTCTGCTCCATCGGGACCATCATCTTCCCGGGAATCATCGAGGCCATCAAGGACACGAACAATGTCGATAAAATCGCCAATGTCGGCATGGGCACGCCCAACGCCATCCGCGGCTACATTAAGGACGGCTCCCTGAAGACCAGCCTGATGTGGGATGCCGTGGATATGGGCTACGCGGCCATCTACACCGCCTACAACAGCGTGACCGGCACCCTGAAGGAGGGTGACACCACCCTGGACTGCGGCAAGCTGGGCACCCTGCAGATCAGCGAGGGCGGCATCATCATCCAGGGCGACCCCCTGGCCTTTGAGGCCGGCAACATCGACAACTACGATTTCTAAACACCTTTTACAAAATACGGGCAGCCATGAAGCATATTGCCGCGGTAATATGCTTCATGGCTTATCCCGGGGAAAAGGAGCCGCACGGTGAGATACGTTATTGGACTGGACCTTGGGACAACGGCGGTCAAGGTGGGCCTGTTTGATGAAAACGGGCGCACGGCGGCCGTTTCGACACAGGAATATAAGCTGATTACGCCCTCCGCGCTCATTGTGGAGCAGGACCCGGAGGTCTACTGGGCTTCCTTTAAGCAGGGCCTTGCCCAAATTTTGGGGGACAGCGGCGTAAACACAGGGGACATTACGGCCCTTGCCATGTCCGCCCAAAGCGAGACCCTGGTGTTTGCGGACGACCGGGGCGCCCCCCTGCGCAATGCCATCGTCTGGATGGACAACCGCGCCCAAAGCGAATCGGACGCCCTGGAGGAGCACTTTTCCAACGCCCGCATTCAGGCGGTGACCGGCCAGCCCCAGATGCTGGCCGCCTGGCCCGCGGCCAAAATTTTGTGGGTCAGGCAAAACGAGCCGGAGGTCTTTGCGCGGGTGGGAAAATTCCTGCTTTTGGAGGACTATTTTGTTTATCGCATGACCGGCCGCTGCCTGGGCGAGGGCTCCCTTTGGTCCTCCTCGGTCCTGTGGGACATCACCCGAAAATGCTACTGGCAGGAAATGCTGGACTGCCTGGGCATAGGGGAGGACCAGCTGCCCGAAATTGTGGAATCCACCGCGCCGGCGGGCCCCCTGCTGCCGGGCATTGCAAAGGAGCTGGGGCTGGACGCCGGGACGCTGGTGGTCATGGGCGGACAGGACCAGGCCTGCGGCGCTATCGGCGTGGGCAATGTGCGGGCGGGAACCTTTTCGGAAAGCACCGGCGCAGCCCTTGCCAGCTGCATTATGGTGGACAGGCCCGTCATGGACCCCAACGGCCAGATGCCCCTTTTCTATTCCTGCGTACCGGGGATGTACATGATCAGCGCGTTCAGCAGCGGCGGCATCGCCTATAAATGGCTGCGGGACACCCTTTGCGCCGAGGAGAGCTCCGTCGCCGGCAGAAGCGCCCAAAGCGCCTATGCGGTGATGGATGGGGAGGCGTGCACCATCCCCGCCGGCAGCGACGGGCTTATTGTGCTGCCCCACTTTATGGGGGCGGGCGCCCCCGATTCCGACCAGTACGCAAAGTGCATGGTGTACGGGCTGTGCCTGTCCCATACAAAGGCCCATTTAATCCGCGGATTTATGGAGGGCATCGCGGTGGTCCTGACGCGCATGATTGAGGCCCTGGAGCAGATGGACATTGCCGTCGGCGAAATCCGGTCCCTCAGCGGCGGGGCCAAAAGCCCCCTTTGGTGCCAGATTAAGGCGGACGTATCCGGCAAGCCGGTCTGCACCATGAAGAACACGGACGACGCCGCCTGCCTGGGCGCGGCCATTTTGGCCGGCGTGGGCGCCGGGCTTTGGGCAGACGTCCAAACGGCTGCCCAAAGCTTTGCCGAGAAAAAGAAGACCTATGCCCCCAACCCGGACAACCGCCAGGTTTATGACGGGCTGCTGGACGGATATAAGCTGCTGATGCAGACCAACAAGGCGATTTTCCCCCAGCTGTAACATACGGCGGCCCATCAAAGCCGGTCCGGCGCAAAGGGCCGAAGCAGCCCCTATGCAGAACTCCCCGCGCTTTGCGCGGGGAGTTCTGCATAGGGGCTTATTGATGCCCTGCCATCCTTCGGGCAGTCATTTTTTTCTGCCCCGGCGGACCAGCAGCCAGGTGGCCGCCCCGCCCAGGGCCAGATACAGGACCAGGACGGCGGCATCCGTCCACAGGGCGGAGCGGGGGAAGGGGATCAGCCCCGCCAGAAGGCCCGCCAGGCCCCGGAGGGGGAAGGGGAGCACCAGCCAGGCGGCGGCGATGTAAAACCAGCGGCGGAATTTTTCCTCGCCGCTGCCGCCCTGCCTGCGGCTGCCCAGCACCTCAAAAGCCACGACGCCAAACAGCTGGATGAGGATGCCCACCCCCACCGCCAGGGCGGTCTGAAAGGTGAGGTACCCCACAATGGAGACCAGCAGCCCCACCGCAAGGTTGCCCAGGCCGATGACAAAGGCCGCCCGGGTGCGGTGCCAGCCCTCGTCGATTTCCTCCTCCTCCGCTGCCGCCGGGGCGTCCCCGGAGACGTCCGCCTCCGGGTCCAGCAGATCATCGGCGGACACCTGAAAAAAGCCCGCCAGCCGCCGGAGGTTGTCCAGGTCCGGCGCCGACTGGTCCGACTCCCATTTGGATACCGCTTGGCGGGACACGCCCATCGCCCCGGCCAGGGCCTCCTGGGAAAGTCCCCTCCGTTTGCGCTGGGCCTCTATTTTTTCGCCCAAGGTCATTTGCGACCCCCCCTTTTCTTTTATGGGGCTAGTATACCCCAAGGGCCGGTTGCCCGCCACCAGGCGGACCTTGCGGTTTGTCAACCGGCGGTTGCCGTCGCCCGGGGCTTTCCGCAAAAATCGTACCGCCCGCCGGCGGCCTGGACAGAAGGCGCGGGGGCGGGCGGCGGAGCTTCAAAAAAGCGGTCAGGGAAGGGGGGGTTCCTCCCGGTCCAGCTTTTGCTCCAGGGCCTCGACGCGGGCCTGCAGCCTTGCCAGCTCCTGGAATACCGGGTCGGGGATGTGGACCTGGTCCAAAGCCTCCACCTTTTTTCCTTCGATGCGCACCGCCTTGGCGGGCACGCCCACCGCGGTGCTGCCCGGCTCCAGGGCCTGCAGCAGCACCGCCCCCGCGGCCACCTTGCTGTTGTCCCCCACGGTAAAGGGCCCCAGGATTTTGGCCCCGGCGCCCACCAGGACGTTTTTGCCCAGGGTGGGGTGCCGCTTGCCCTTATCCTTGCCGGTGCCCCCCAGGGTGACCCCCTGGTAGATGGTGCAGCCGTCGCCCACCTCGGCGGTTTCGCCGATGACGACGCCGGCGCCGTGGTCGATGAGCACCCCGCGGCCGATTTTGGCGCCGGGATGAATTTCCACCCCGGTGAGGAACCGGGCGAACTGGGACAGGATGCGGGCGGGAAGATAACACTTTTGCCGGTACAGAAAGTAGGCGGGGCGGTGCCACATAATGGCGTGCAGGCCCGCGTTGAGCAGCACTACCTCAAAGGTATTGCGTGCGGCGGGGTCCCGCTCCTTGACGGCTTGAATGTCCTGTTTAAGACCATCGAGCATACGGATTTCCTCCCTTGAGTTCCTGTCTGTTCCGGCTGGAATTTGGGTTTTATCATAGCATATGGCGGCGGTTTTTGCAAACGGTTTTGTGCCTCTATCCTATGCGCGGGCAAAGCGGCGGGTTCCGCCCCGTTGACCCGGCCCGCCCAAGGGATTATACTGTATCTATCCAAAGTGGGGGAGGGAACCGTATGTACGACGTCGCCATCATCGGCCTGGGGCCCGCCGGGGCCACCCTGGCAAGGCTGCTGGACCCGGGGCTGCGGGTGATTGCCATCGACCGCAAAAACCCCGACGGGCCCGCCGGCTTTCAAAAGCCCTGCGGAGGACTGCTTTCCACCGACGCCCAAAAGGCGCTGTCCCGGTTTAACCTGACGCTGCCCCTGGACCTTTTGGTGGACCCCCAGATCTTTTCGGTGCGCACCATCGACCTGGGCTCCGGCATCATCCGGCATTACCAGCGGTTTTACATCAACCTGGACCGCCGCCGCTTCGACCAGTGGCTCATCTCCCTCATCCCCGGCCGGGTGGAGGTGCGGCACCGGGCCCGCTGCACCCAGGTGTGCCGGGTGGAGGACGGGTACGAGGTCACCTGGCGGGAGGACGGCACCGAGCATATCATCCGCGCAAAGTGCCTGGTGGGGGCGGACGGCGCCTCCTCGGTGGTCCGGCGGTACGCCTACCCGGAGGAGAGCATCCGCAAGTATCTGGCCATCCAGCAGTGGTTTCCCGACGCCCACGCCACCCCCTTTTACTCCTGCGTCTTCGACCGGCAGACCACCGACTGCTATGCCTGGGGGCTGTCCAAAAACGGCTCCTTCCTCTTTGGGGGCGCCTTTGCGGTCAAAACCGGCCGCGAGGATTTTAAAAGGCTCAAGGAGCGGCTGGGGCCCTACGGCTTCCGGCTGGAGCACCCCCTGCGGACCGAGGCCTGCATGGTGCTGCGCCCCGCCGGCCCGGGGGATTACTGCTGCGGCCGGGACGGCATGTTCCTCATCGGGGAGGCCGCAGGGTTTGTCAGCCCCAGCTCCCTGGAGGGGATCAGCTATGCCATCAACAGCGGCTACGCCCTCAGCCGGGTACTGAACCAGCCCCAGGGCAACCCAAACCGCCGGTACCGCCGCGCCGTGGCGGGCATCCGCACGCGGCTGACCCTGAAAAACCTGAAAAGCCCCTTTTTGTACGCCCCGCCCCTGCGGCGGATGGTGATGAAAAGCGGCCTTAACGCCATCCAGGTGCTGGAGGACGAAAAACCGGCCCCGCCGCCGGAAGAAGAATAAGACGAAAAAGGAGAAGCCCATGCTGGAATTTAAATTTGACACCCAACTGCTCATCGAGGGGCAGGCCCTGGACGAGGATATGATCAACGATTACATTGTGGACACCTTTAAAGGGGACAGCCTTCTGGTGGTGGGGGACGACACCCTCATCAAAATTCATTACCACACCAACGAGCCCTGGCAGGTGCTGGAGTACTGCGCCTCTCTGGGGGAGATTTTTGACGTCGTGGTGGAAAATATGGAGCGGCAGGAGCAAGGGCTGAAGGGATAGCCGCTTTTTTGACGCCCTGCCGGGCAAGGTTCTGCTTTTATCAAAAGTTATACCTTTTTACTATTTGGGATGCAATCTCCAAGCCCTCTTCCGCCTCCGGGCGGGGGCCCATGGATATGGTTTTCCTGTTGTCCGCCCTGGTCGTGGCGTGGGTCGCCTTTTGCTTGTTCCTTTCCATTGCTGGAAAGTAATAGGCAAAGGGCCGCTCCCTTGAAAAAGGAAGCGGTCCTCGCCGGTTTTGTTCGGCCAAAAGTGGGGAAGGCCGGCTCTATCGCGAAGCGTGGCAATGGGACAAAGCTCCCCGCAGGGGAAACCCTAAGCCATCATTCCTCGGGGCAGCGGCAGTAGCCCAGCAGCTCCTTAATGCCGTCGGGATAGCGGGCGTACAGCAGCACCACTTCCCCCGGCTGGGCGGGCCGCGCCAGGGGGAGGACGCCGTCCTGGGACAGGGACCCAAGGGGCGCCCCGCCGGCGTCCTCCACCAGCAGCTCCCAGG
>CALGIL010000372.1 GCA_937914895.1 uncultured Angelakisella sp. | reverse complement strand
CCCGTGGGTCTTGTCTACGCGGCGGTGGACAGCCCCTGGCACAGCCGGGTGCTGGAGCTGCGGCTGGACCGGGGCGACCAGGACCAGCGGGAAACCATTCGGGAGATGGCCGCCTCCCACGCCCTGCACCTGGCCCTGGAGGCCTGTGCCAAACAGCCCCCGTCCAGGTAAGAAAGGAGGTCCGCCATGTCCACCGAGGTATTTGTGGCCCTGGTGACGCTGCTGGCCTGTCTTGTCCTGAATCTGCTGGTTCTGCGCAGGAACCGAAACCGCTTGGGGGACCGGCCCCCGGTGCGGCCCAAGACCACGCTGCGCCGCCCGGAGGGCCCCCAGCCCACCGCCGCCGACCTCCTGCGGGAGCGGTACGGCGACCGGCGGCCCCCCCGGCGGGGACTGCCCGGGGCGGCCCTTGTGTCCATGGTGCTGCTGGCGGCCCTTATTTATCTGCTGCTGCGGTAACGCCCAGCGCAACGCAAAGGAAGTGAAGCCTTGCCTAAGAAGAAAAAGGAAGCCGAAGGCGCCTCCCGCCGGGAGGTCCACGGATACATCGAAAACGCGGGGCTGGTGGTGGAGCAGCCCATTGTCAGCACCCTGCGGGAAAATTACATGCCCTACGCCATGAGCGTCATCGTCTCCCGGGCCATCCCGGAGATCGACGGCTTTAAGCCATCCCACCGCAAGCTTTTGTACACCATGTACAAAATGAATCTGCTGGGGAACGCCCGGCGCAAGTCCGCCGACGTGGTGGGCCAGACCATGGCCCTGAACCCCCACGGCGACCAGGCCATTTACGACACCATGGTGCGCCTGACCCGGGGCAACGAGGCCTTGCTGGTGCCCTATGTGGATTCCAAGGGCAACTTTGGCAAGGCCTACTCCCGGGATATGTCCCCGGCGGCCTCCCGGTACACCGAGGTCAAGCTGGAAAAGGTGTGCGGCCAGCTGTTTGCCGACATCGACAAGGACACGGTGGACTTTGTGGACAACTACAACGGCGAGATGAAGGAGCCGGTGCTGCTGCCTGTGACCTTTCCCAGCATTTTGGTCAACGCCAATACCGGCATCGCCGTGGGCATGGCTTCCAACATCTGCTCCTTCAACCTGGATGAGGTGTGCGAGACGGCCATCGCCCGCATCCGCAACCCCAAGGCCCCCCTGTCAGACACCCTCCAGGCACCGGACTTTCCCGGCGGGGGCTGCATCCTCTACGACCGGGACGAGTTGGAGAAGATTTACACCACCGGCCGGGGCGGGGTGCGGGTGCGCAGCAAATACGCCTACGACAAACAAAGCCACTGCATCGACGTCACCGAAATTCCCGCCTCCACCACGGTGGAGGCCATTATGGACAAGATTGTGGAGCTGGTCAAGACCGGCAAGGTCCGGGAGATTGCCGACATCCGGGACGAGACCGACCTGTCCGGCCTTAAGCTGACCATCGACCTCAAGCGGGGCGCCGACCCGGACAAGGTGATGCAAAAGCTCTTCCGCTCCACCCCCCTGGAGGATACCTTCTCCTGCAACTTCAACGTCCTTATCGCCGGGGCCCCCCGGGTGCTGGGGGTGGGGGAGCTGCTGGAGGAGTGGACCGCCTTTCGCCGGGAGTGCGTGCGCCGGGGCGTCTTTTTCGACCTGGGCAAAAAGAAGGAAAAGCTCCACCTGCTGCGGGGGCTGGAAAAGATTCTGCTGGACATTGACAAGGCCGTCAAAATCGTCCGGGAGACCGAGGAAGAACGGGAGGTCATCCCCAACCTGATGATCGGCTTTGGCATCGATAAGGTCCAGGCCGAATACGTGGCGGAGATCCGCCTGCGCCACCTCAACCGGGAATATATTTTAAAGCGCACCCGGGAGATCCAGGAGCTGCTTCAGGAGATCGCCGGGATGGAGGAGCTGCTGCAAAGCCCCAAAAAAATCGACGGCGTCATCATCGACCAGCTGAAATATGTACAGAAGACCTTTGGCCAGCCCCGGCGCAGCCAGATTTTGTACGACCTGCCGGGGGAGGAGGACCAGGAGGAGGACCTGCCCCCCGACTATGCCGTCCACCTGTTTTTCACCCGGGAGGGGTACTTTAAGAAGATTACCCCCCAGTCCCTGCGGATGAGCGGGGACCATAAGCTCAAGGAGGGGGACGACGTCCTCCAGGCGGTGGAGGCCTCCAGCAACGCCCACCTTTTGTTTTTTACCGACAAGGGGCAGGTGTACAAG
Organism: uncultured Angelakisella sp.; assembly: GCA_937914895.1. Lineage (GTDB taxonomy): Bacteria > Bacillota > Clostridia > Oscillospirales > Ruminococcaceae > Angelakisella. Next base: position 2,951 of record CALGIL010000372.1, on the reverse strand, counting down.
GCCCGCGCCTGGGAGTTTGAGGACACCAAGGCCAGCGTGCTGGGGGACTTTGTGGCCTCCAAGCTGGGCATGGACCCCGGGGAGCTGCCCATTTATATGGCGGTTACCGACGACTATGCCGGGTGGATGGTGTTCTTCTTCGAAAACGGCAAGGTGTCCAAGGTGGAGCTTGCCTCCTACGAGACCAAGACCAAGCGCAAAAAGCTGGTGGGGGCCTACAACACAAAATCCCCCCTGGCTGGGATGGCCGTCCTCCCCCGGGACCGGGAATTTCTGCTGACCTCCTCCGCCTCCCGGATGCTGATTGTCAACACTGCCATGGTGTCGGCCAAGGCCGCCCGGGACACTCAGGGCGTTCAGGCCATGACCCTGAAAAAAGGGGTGCGGGTGACCGGGGTGCTGCCTTACGAGGAGGGGATGGTGGAAAACCCCCACCGCCTGAAGACCAAAAACCTCCCCGCCGCCGGCGGGCTGGTCCGCGGCCTGGAGCAGGGGGAGCAGATGAGCTTATAACCATAAGAAACCCGGAGCGTATGGAACGCTCCGGGCCAGGTGGTTTATCGGCCTGCAAACGCAAAGAACATCGATAAACCACTCATAGCATCCCACCGCCCGCGGGAGATATGCACGGCCGCGGCAGGGAAAAGCTGGAAGCGGCCGCCGCGCCGTGCAAAGCCTAACGCCGCCTTTTCCCGCAAAAGTCCCTTGCAAAAAAGGACGGCTTGTGCTACAATACAAGCGTCTTAGTTTGATTTGGAGGTTTCAGTATGAATCTACCTGAAATGATCGGCGCTGTGCTGATCATCCTTGCGGGCATCATTGTGGTGGCGCTGGTTGCCTCGCAGAATCCCAAGGGCGACGGCATCAGCTCCCTGGCCGGCGCGGGGTCCTTTTTGGGCAGCGGCGGGCGTGACCGCTCCGTCGATGCCAAAATCAACAGAGTGGTAAAGATCCTTTGCGGCGCGTTTTTTGTTTTGGTCGTTGTGGTGTCCGCCTTTACCATCTATCTGTAATTTGCCGTCATCCCGCCGCCCGGCAAGCCTGCTGGGCGGTTTTTCCATTGGGCGCGGATGTGGGTGTGCAGTAAAACTCCGGGAATACTACCACTGTATAGGATAGTAATCTGTGAAGGAGGCCATCCCATGAAGCAGCTGTCAGCACTGATTTTGGCCGTCTGCATGGTCCTGTTTGCCACGGCCTGCAGCAAAGAGAATCCCCCTCCGCCCGACTCGCCGTCCCAGTCCTCCTCCCAAAGCCAGACCCCGGAGCCCATGGGCCCCGACGGGGAGGAATCGGCCTCTGCCGACGAGCTGGCCGAGGTCCTGGGCCAGCCCGCCTGGCAGGCCCTGATTGACAAGGTGGGCTTTACTCCCACCGCCGCCGTCAAGCACGCCGACGGGCGCTGGCTCTTTTATGACGGGGAGTTTGAGGATCCCACCAACCTGTGGATTTATGAACCCGCCCAGGCCGAAACCCTGCGGGAACTGCTGCCCGCGGACAAGCTGCCCGCCCAGACCGCCATTAAAGGGGCCGTCTGGCCGGATGAGAACAGCGACGAGGTGCTGCTTATTGTGGGGCACCGGTACGGTACGGTGTCCCCCGGCGGCGACCTCTACCGCCTGGACCTGACGTCCAAAATCCTCAGCCCCTTTTATCACACCGACAGCGACTATGCCCAGGTGGTGGGCGTGACCCCCCAGGGGGACAGCCTGCTGCTGGACATTGCCACCTTTGATTCCAACATGGATCACCCCCAATCCTCCCAGACCACCATCCCCCTCTATACCGAGAGCGGGGCCATTGGGTCCATTGTGGGGCAGCAGCCCCCCGCCGACGCCCTGGCCGGCGCCTATGAGGGGGAGGTTCAGGCCGCCCAGGTCTTAAAGCTGGACGACAGCGGCGAGCACGTTGTCATCATTCCCCGGTACCGGGGGTCCACGGTGCGGGTGTACAGCGTCAAGATGGCGGGCAGCGACTTTGTCAACACCGGCTGGCTGGGCGCCTATTACGACACCCCCGACGGGTGGAGCCTGGACCTGCGCACCATCCTGCCCGAGGGGGGTCCCGCCGTCAAGGTGGTTGTGTCCAACTTTGGCAAGACCGGTGAATTTTTGGTGGCCTACAACGGACGGGACGACTCCCGCATCCGCTGGATTTCCGAGAAATGAAGACAAAACGCGCCTTGGCGCGTTTTGTCTTATACAGAAGCTTATAGTGTTTTGATCATGTCGATGTGGGGGCAGTGCTCGTCCAGGTACTCCTCCCCCCGGGGGGCGTATCCCAGGGTGGCGTAAAAGCCCCTGGCCTGTACCTGGGCGCTCAGCTCAACGGAGCTCCCGCCCAGCTCCCGCGCCTTTTGCTCCATTTCGGTCATCATCCGGGCACCCAGGTGCTGCCCGCGGCACTGGGGCAGCACCGCTACCCGGCCGATGTGCCAGACCAATCCGTCCTCCGAAAAAAGCCGGCCGGTGCCCACCGGCGCGCCGTCCTCGCAGGCCACAATGTGGTGGGCGGTCTTGTCGGTCTCGTCAAATTCGCCCTCCAGCGAAAACCCCTGCTCCTGATGAAACACCTGGGTGCGCACCAGTTTGGGGTCCGCCATATCCGGGTACTGCGTCCACTGAAAACTGATCATGGTCCCTCTCCTTGCGTCCGGTCTCCGGGGGCGCCGCTTGCGGTCCCCCCGGGATATTGGGGACATTGTACCACAAAAGCCCGACCGGCGGAAGGGGGAAAAAGGGGGAGCCCATGTGTCTTTTGCCCTGCGGGGCTTGCTTTTAGTCAAAGTTATCTTTTCTGCTCTATGGGGCGCTGCCCCAAACCCTCTTTGCCCTCCGGGCAGGGTGCCATGGATATAGGTTTTCTGTTGTCCGCCCCGGTGGCGGCGTGGGCCGGCTTTTGCTGGTTACTTTCCAGCAATGAGAATAACCAAAGATTACCGGGAGACCCCA
>CALGIL010000371.1 GCA_937914895.1 uncultured Angelakisella sp. | reverse complement strand
AAAGTTTTTCGGTTCCTTTTTTCAAAAAGGAACAAAGAAGAAAAGCCTCGAAGCAGGCACATAGCCGGGAGGAAAACATAAAAGTTTTTCGGTTCCTTTTTTCAAAAAGGAACAAAGAGGAAGGCAAGGGAGGAAGGCGCGGAATTGACAACCCGGGGGGAGTATTGTATCATAACATCAGTTGAATAGGGCGCCCGCCGCAGGGCGCCGACGAAACACGGGAGGGAACGTTAGGCCAAATGGACTCTGACACAGGCAGTTTACTGTTATTTTTCGTTTTTCTTTTGCTGGGGGCGCTGGTGGTGCTGTGCCAAAACGCGGTGGTGGAGATGCCCGACGCCAAGCTGCGCAGGCGCATAGACACAGACCCCCGGGCGCGGCGGCTGGCCTGGCTGCTGACCAGCCCCAACGGCTTTCACTCGGCCATGCGGGGCGGATACACCTTTTTTCATCTTTGCGCCACCGCCTGCCTGTATAAATGGGCGGACAGTCTCCCTTTGGCGCCGGCGGAGTTTTGGGACGGCCGATGGGGCCGCCTCCTTTTAACGGTGCTGGTGCTGCTGGCGGGGACTTTTTTTATTCTTTCCTTTTCCCGGGGCATCCCCCGGCGGGTGGCGGCGGCCAAGGCGGAGACCCTGGCCTTTGCCCTGGCCCCCCTTGCGGTGGTGTTTAAGGCAGTGTTTACGCCCCTTGCGTGGCTGGCCGAAGCCGCCACCCGGCTGTTTGCACCGCTGTTTGGCGTCCGGGCGACCGACCCCCAGGAGAATGTCACCGAGGAAGAGATCCGCATGATGGTGGACGTCAGCGAGGAGACGGGCGGCATCCAGGAGGCGGAAAAAGAGATGATCAACGCGGTGTTTGAGTTTGACGACCGCACCGCGGAGCAGCTGATGACCCACCGCACCGACGTCAAATTTCTGGAGCAGGACGCCACGTTGGAGGAAGTGCTTGCCATCAGCACCGACTTTGGGTATTCCCGGATCCCCGTGGTGGGCGAGGACGGCCTGGACGATGTGGTGGGCATCCTGAACGTCAAGGACCTGCTGCCGCTGATTCTGGCCGACCGGCGGCGGAAGTTTGTGCTGATGAACTATGTCCGCCAGCCCCTGTTTGTGCCCGAATCCAGCCGGGGCCGGGACCTGTTTGCCCAGCTGAACGCCCAAAAGCTGCAGGTGGCCATTGTGGTGGACGAATACGGCGGTACCTCGGGACTAATTACCATGGAGGACATTTTGGAATCCATTGTGGGCAGCATCCAGGATGAATATGACAACGAAAAGCAGGAGGCCACCGCCCTGGATCAGAACCGCTATACCCTGGACGGGGATATTGATCTGCCCGAGGTGGAGCGCATTTTGGACTGGGATTTGTCCCTCTGCCCCGACTATGAGGAGTACGACACCCTGGGCGGGCTGATCATCGGCCTTTTGGACCGCATCCCCGGGCCGGGGGAGCACCCCGTGGTGAACATCTGCGGTATTACCTTTACGGTCCAGGAGGCCAACGAGCGGCAGATTCTGCGGGTGCTGGCCGAAAAGCCCCAGTCGGAAGGCCCCCGGAATGGGGACGAAGAGACTGGGGCCGAGGGATAGAAAAATGAAAAAGGCGCCCGCATGGGGCGTCTTTTTTGCAGGGTGCCCACGGGGCCGCATTTTTAAGGCCGCCAGGGCACATTCCCGCGGCAAAAATAAATTCCGCATAGGAAAGAGGAGGAACCGCCATGTTTGAAACCTGCGACCTGCACGCCCACACCACCGCCTCGGATGGGTCCATGTCCCCCGCCCAGCTGGTGGACTACGCCCGGACCAAGGGGCTGCGCGCCCTGGCCGTTACCGACCACGAGACGGTGGCCGGCCTGGAGGAAGCCCGGCGGCGGGGCCGTGAGGTGGGCGTGGAGGTGATTCCGGGGGTGGAGCTGGGCACTTCGGAGCAGGGCAGGACCGTCCATATGCTGGGGCTTTACATCGACCCGGACAGCCGGGCGCTGGGGGAGCTGCTTGCCTGGCAGCGGCGCAGCAGGCAGGACCGCAACCGGGAGATGATCGAAAAGCTGATGAAGCTGGGATTTGACATCTCCCCCGAGGACTTTGAGGGCTTTGACGGCGAAAAAACCCTGCTGACCCGCGCCCACATCGGGGACCTGCTGGCCCGGCGGGGATACGGCGCCAACCAGCGGGAGGTGGGCGAAAAGTACCTGGACAAGGGCCGCGTGGGATATGTGGAGCGGCGGACCCCCACGGCGGAGCGGTGCGTTCAGGCCATCCACGAGGCGGGGGGCCTGGCCATTGCGGCCCACCCCAACCAGATTTCCCGAAGCAGCCGGGACACCGGCATAGCGACCTGCCGCCGGCTGCTGGACCTGGGCGCCGACGGCATAGAGACGCTGTACTGCGAATTTGACGACGACTGGCGGGCCCGCGCCGAGGCCTTTGCCGCGGAAACCGGCTGCCTGCGGTCCGGGGGCAGCGACTTCCACGGGCGGTACAAGGCGGGGCTGGACCTGGGGGTGGGCTATGGCGATTTGCGCGTTCCCTACGCCTTTGTGGAGATGCAGAAAGCGGCTTTGGCGGCCCGGGTGCGGTAAACCTTTGGCCGAAGGAACACCATACAAAAAGCGCCCCGCGGGGCGCTTTTTGTATGGAATCAACCCGGAATGGGGGTTCCGCTGTAATTTTCCGCAAAGACCAGGGGTGTTACCTCCCCCGCCGCCCACATGGCGGTGTAATCCGCCATCAGCTGCCGGACCTCCCCTTCGGCCCGGGCCAGCAGGTCCGGCACCGTGTCGGTGCGCACCTGCCCCCGGGCGTCGGTCCAGGGGGCGGCGCCCAGGTTCAGGCTGTCCCACCGGGGCCGCCGGTGCTTGACCCGCCCGGACAGGACCCCCTTGTTGGAAATCAGGGTCTCGGCACCCACGGCCAGCAGATGGAGGGGGCTGCCGCCCCGGTACAGCATCTTGGCATAGGTCAGGGTGTCGTCCAGGGCCGCGGGCACCTCCCCCGGGTCCAGGGAGAGCTTATAAACCTCCAAAAGCAGGCTGTTCCACATCCGGGCCACGGCCTCCCGCTGGGCGTCATCCAAAAAATAGTCGTCCCAGGGATGAAAATCCCGGATGGGCGCCTTGCGCCAGAGGGCGTACAGGTCCATATCCATGTCGGTCTCGATCTGGATATGAAGAGCCTGGAGGGACAGGTCGGGCCGGCGGGCGTGAAAGTCTTTAGCCCGGGCGTTTACATAGGGGTGAATGTCCCGGTCCAGGACATAATGGCACAACAGGCCCGCAAAATAGGCCATGGAGATCTCCTTAAAACGCCCCTGCTGGGCCTGGACATACCGGGCGGCGCTGTCAAAAAAGGGCCCGGGGGATTCGCTGTGGAGCCTGGACGCCAGGGGGGCCAGGGGCCGCCCGGTGATGGCCCGGCGGTAGAAAAAGAGGTCGGGCCCCTGCTGCCCCCACAAATAGGCCGGGGTGTCCTCCCGCCGGAGGACCAGCGGAACGGCCTCCTCGGTGATAAAGACCTTTTGCCCGAACAGCTGATGGGTGAGAAAGTCTGCCATGGGGGGTACCTCCTTGTTAGTCTTTCTTTTTGACGCCGAAGCGGTGTTCCTCCCCCCGCATCAGGCGGCCGATGTTGGCCCGGTGCAGCCAGATGACCAGGGCCGCCAGCACCACGGACAGAAGAAGCTCTGGCCGGGGCAGCCGCAGCAGCAGGGCCGTGATGGGATAGGACACGGCGGCGCAGATGGAGCTGAGGGAGACAATGCGGGACAAAAAGAGGACCAGCAGAAACACCGAGCCCAGCACCAGCAGCACCAATGGGTGCAGCCCCAAAATGACCCCCGCGGAGGTGGCCACCCCCTTGCCGCCCCGGAAATGGAAATAGAGGGGAAAGACGTGGCCGACCACCGCGAAAAACCCGGCCAGCAAAGCGCCGGCCTCCCCGCCTATGGCCCCGCCCAGCAGCACCGCGGCCAGACCCTTAAGGAAGTCCCCCGCAAACACCACCACGGCGGCCCATTTGCCAAAGGTGCGCAGCATATTGGTCATACCGGCGTTGCCGCTGCCGTAGTTGCGGATGTCGTCCTTATACTGGCTGCGGCTGAGGAGGATGGAAAAGCTGAGGCTGCCGATGAGGTAGCCGGCCCCGGCGGACAGCACAAGAGGTAAAAAATTCACGGTCATTCCTCCAATCCGGTGGGTTCCCCCTGGCCGCAGGGGGCAAAAAGCGCCTTCAGGCTGCCCAGGCCCGCAATACTGTAGGCGCTGGGCAGGGCCATGGGGGGTGGCGCGGCAAATTCATAGTCCCGCGCCCCCTCCCGGAAGAAGGGGTGTAAGGCGGCCCGCAGCAGCCCGTCGGCGGCCTCCCGGTCCTCCGCCTGCAGGGCCAGGATGCGGCAGGGCCCGTCCCCCGCCCGGGCAATAACGGTATACCCCAGCAGCCGGGCGCCTTGGGAGGAGGTCCAGCCCCACACGGGGGCGTCGGTGTCAATGTGCAGTTCCTGGCACAGCTGGGTCAGCAGCGGGTGGGGCATGGGCAGGATGGAGATCATCGGGCCTTTCCTTTCCCCCCGCCAAAGCCGGTCTTGCCGCGCTTTTGGGGCCGGGTGGACTTGCCGTACCGCACCGAATCCTCCCGGGTGCTTTGCTTGCCGCCGTAGTTGGGGTTATAGCTTTTGGGTTTGTTGCCGTACTCTTTAGGCTTGCCGCCCTGGTCGGGCCGGGCGCCCTTGGGCTTGTCTCCATAGCTGGGGTTGTAGCTTTTGGATTTGCCGCCGTACTCCTTGGGCTTGCCGCCCTGGTCGGGGCGTGCCCCCCTGGGCTTGTCGCCGTAGTTGGGGTTGTGGCTTTTGGGTTTGTTGCCGTACTCCTTGGGCTTGCCGCCCTGGTCGGGTCGGGCCCCCTTTGGTTTGTCGCCGTAACTGGAATTGTAGCCCTTGGGTTTACCGCCGTACTCTTTGGGCTTGCCGCCCTGGTCGGGGCGTGCTCCCCTGGGCTTGTCTCCG
>CALGIL010000370.1 GCA_937914895.1 uncultured Angelakisella sp. | reverse complement strand
AAGGTGATGGCGCCGGTGGGGCAGACCGGCAGGCAGTCCCCCAGGCCGTCGCAGTAATCGTCCCGCAGCAGCGCCGCCTTGCCGTCCACCATGGCAATGGCGCCCTCGTGGCAGGCGGCGGCGCACAGGCCGCAGCCGTTGCAGGCATCCCGGTCTATCTCAATAATTTTTCTCAGCATCGTGGGTTCCTCCTTGACTGGATGTTCCCAGTATACTACAATGGGGACAGTTCTTCTGTTGCAAATGCAACAAGAAAGGAGGCTTTATGAATCGTACCCAGCGCTGCGAACTGTTCCGGGACATCCGGGAGGACCAGCTGGAGGAGCTGTACCGGTGCCTGTCCGCCGTCAAACGGCGGTATGACAAGGGGCAGACCGTCTTTTTGGCGGGGGAAAAGGCGGCCCTGGTGGGCATCGTTCTGTCCGGCGGGGTCCATGTGGTCCAGGAGGATTTTTGGGGCAACCGCACCATCCTGACCCACGTGGAGCCGGGGGAGCTGTTTGGCGAGGTGTTTTCCTGCGCCCAGGTGGAGCGCCTGCCGGTGAGCGTGGTGGCCGCCGAGGCGTCCCAGGTCCTCCTGATCAATTACAGCGAAATCCTGCGGCCCCAGGGGGTGTCCTGCGCCTTTCACGCCGTCCTCATCCGCAATATGCTGCAAATTCTGGCCCAGAAAAATTTGATGCTGACCCGGAAAATGGAGCATGTTTCCAAGCGCACCACCCGGGAAAAGGTGCTGTCCTATCTCTCCCAGCAGGCCGCCCAGTCGGGCGGCAGCCGGGTGGAGATCCCCTTTGACCGCCAGGGGCTGGCGGATTACCTGTCGGTGGACCGCAGCGCCCTAAGCCGGGAGCTGAGCCAAATGCAGCGGGAGGGGCTGCTGCGGTACCGGCGCAGCCGGTTTGAGCTGCTGACCCGCCCGGCGGGGGAGGAGGCCGGCGGGCCCTGACATTTCCCGGGGAAAAAGGGGGATACGGGGGCCCGATTTTGCTGGACGGGGCCACACCCGCTGTGCTATGATAAAAGATAAAAGAGGAAGAAACACCATCCCAGAAAGCGCGGGGAGGAAACTGCGATGAAAGAGAAGACCTATGACGTGGTGGCCATGGGGGAACTGCTGGTGGACTTTGCCCAGTGCGGCCAAAGCGCCCAGGGCAACAGTTTGTTTGAGGCCTGTCCGGGGGGCGCCCCCTGCAACGTGCTGTCCATGCTGTCCCGGCTGGGCAAAAAGACCGCCTTCATCGGCAAGGTGGGGGACGATATGTTTGGCAGGCTGCTGCGCGGCACCATCACCGACCTGGGCATCCAGGACCGGGGGCTGATTACCGACGGGCGGTACAGCACCACCCTGGCCTTTGTGCAAAACGACGCCTCCGGCGACCGCAGCTTTACCTTTGCCCGAAAGCCCGGCGCGGACATGATGCTCACTGCGGAAGAGCTGGACTGCGGCCTGATTCGGGACGCTAAAATTTTTCACTTTGGCACCCTGTCCATGACCCATCCCGGGGTGCGGGCGGCCACCAAGCGGGCGGTGGCCGTGGCCAGGGACGCCGGGGCCCTTATTTCCTTTGACCCCAACCTGCGCCCCCCGCTGTGGGACAGCCTGGAGGACGCCCGGGAGCAGATGGCCTGGGGCTGCGGCCAGTGCGACATCCTGAAGATCAGCGAGGAGGAGGCGGTGTTCCTCACCGGGGCCGCCAGCCCCCAGGAGGCCGCCGACCTGCTGCGCCGGGACTACCCGGGCATCCGGCTGCTGCTGATTACCTGGGGCCGTGGGGGCAGCGAGGCCTTTTACAAGGACTTTCATGTGATGATGGCCACCTACCTTCAGGTAAAGACGGTGGACACCACCGGCGCGGGGGATACCTTTTGCGGCTGCTGCCTGGGGGTCGTCCTGGACAGCGGGCTGGAGGACCTGGATGGCCTGGCGCTGGGCGAAATGCTGGACATGGCCAACGCCGGGGCCAGCCTTGTAACCACCAAAAAGGGGGCCATCCGCAGTATGCCCACCCGGGGCGAGATTGAGGCCCTGCGCAAAAAGGGACGGTAATCGCCCCCTTGGGGACAGAATAAACAGGACGGCGTCAGCCGTCCTGTTTTGCGTCCCGCCCCCCCTCCAGCCGCGGCAGCAGGGCCTCCAGCCGCCCAATGGTCTGGGGGGTCAGGTAATGCTCGATAAGCTCCACCTGTTCCAGGGCGCCGTCCAGGTCCAGCGCCTCAAAAAACCGCAGCAGCACACTGTGGCGGTGCAGCAGGTATTCCCCCATCTGGCGCCCGGGGGGGGTGACGGTGACGGCGCCGTAGTGCTCCGCCTCCACCAGGCCCTGCTCCCGCAGCTGGGCCACCATTTTGGAGGCCGAGGGGGGCTTTACGTTCAGGTGCCGGGCCAGGGTGCGCACCCGCACCGCCTCGCCGGGCGCCGAGCACCGGCAGAGCATTTCCAGGTAATCCTCCATGGCCTCGGTGGGGCGCCCCGTTCCCGCCTGCTGGCGGCGGTACCCCCGGACGGTGTAATACGGACTTTCATGGCCCATCAAAATTTCCTCCCCCGCCCGGAACCTTCCCGGGGACGCCGCAATAAGATGGTAGCAGGAAAGAATGTTTCCTTTGGCTAACACTGCTTAATCATACGACAGGGAGAGTTTTTTTATGAACGCGACGTCACTTGACCTGCTTGCGGAGGGCCAGCAGGCCCGCGTGGGCGAAATTTATGCCCAGGGGGCCCTGCGCCGGCGCCTGCAGGACATTGGACTTACCCCCGGCACCCGGGTGCGGTGCCTGCAAAAAAGCCCCGCGGGCGACCCCGTGGCCTACCTCATCCGCGGCGCGGCCATCGCCCTGCGCCGGGAGGATTCCCGCCTGGTCAGCCTGCGGTGACCCCCGGGGCGCGGCCTGTTCCTGAAAAGGGGGACGCCGTCCCTCTTTTTTACTTAAAACAACGTAAAGCGAGGTGTCTCCCTTGGGCCTGACCGTCAGTTCCACCGGCGCGGGGGCCGCGGACAGCGGCCCGTCCATCCAAAGGACCGGCTCCGACCGGGTAATCGCCCTGGCCGGAAACCCCAACGTGGGTAAAAGCACCCTTTTTAACGCCCTGACCGGCCTGAACCAGCACACCGGCAACTGGCCGGGCAAGACGGTGGCCACCGCCCAGGGCCGCCACACCCACGGGGACACCGGGTACGT
>CALGIL010000369.1 GCA_937914895.1 uncultured Angelakisella sp. | reverse complement strand
ACTCGCTACCTCCACCTTGGCAAGGTGGCGCTCTACCAGATGAGCTAAACCCGCATATGGCGACCCGGATGGGACTCGAACCCACGACCTCTAGCGTGACAGGCTAGCGTTCTAACCAGCTGAACTACCGGGCCACAACGCCGGAGGGGGGGTGCCCGATCCGGCGACTTTTATATTATATGAAATAATCTGCGTCCTGTCAACCACCATTTCTTTTTGCCAGGTCCAAAATTTCGGATTTGCTAAACCGGTACTGCCTGCGGCAAAAATGGCAGCTTACCTCCGCCTGCCCGTCCTCCCGGGCCATGGCCTCCAGCTCCCGGGGGCCCAGGGAGATTAGGGCGCGCTCCACCCGCTCCCGGGTGCAGGCGCAGCGGTATTCCACCGGGCGGCTGTCCAAAATTTCGGGGTCCAGCCCCGCCAGGGCCCGCCTTGCCAGCTCCCCGGCGTCGGCGCCCCCGGCCAGCAGGGACGTCACCGGCGGCATGGCCGCGGCGGCGGCCTCCACGGCGGAAATCTCCTCCTCGGCAGCGCCGGGCAGCAGCTGAAGGATATAGCCCCCCGCCGCCTGAACGGTGAGGTCCGGGCCTACCAGCACCCCCAGGGCGCAGACGGTGGGCACCTGCTCGCTGTCGGCAAAATAGCCGGCAATATCCTCGGCAACTTCCCCGGACCGCAGGGGCACCAGCCCCACATAGGGCTCCCCCGCGCCGGAATCCCGGATGACATACAGGTGGCCGTTTTTCCCCAGGGCGCCGGAGACATCCAGCTTTCCGTTGGACTTCAGGGGGATTTCCACCACAGAATTTTGGGCATAGCCCTTAACGTTGCCCTCCGCGTCCGCCGCCGCAATGACCGACCCAATGGGGCCGTCGGCGGTGATGCGCAGGGTGAGGGAATCCTCCTCCCCCTTAAGCATGGCCCCCATGAGCGAGGCGGCGGTGATAAGGCGGCCCAGGGCGGCGGTGACCACCGCGCTGGTCTCATGGATGCGCTCGGCCTCGGCGACGATGTCGGTGCTGTCTATGGCATAGCAGACGGCCCCGCCCTCCTGGGCGATGGCCCGTACCAGGGTCCCCATGTGCGCTCACTTCCTTTGCGTGATGTATAGGATGCGCTCCTCTTCGGCCTCGGGCGGGCCGGGGCGGTAGTCCCCCAGCTCCTCCAGCAGGCGAAAGCCCCGGCGCTCCAAAATCTCCAGCAGCTGCGGCTGGGGGAAGACCACCTCCCGAAAGGTCTCCTCCCCCCGGGTATAGGTCCCCCCGCCCCGGGGCAGAAAAAAGTCCAGGGCAATGTCCACGCCGTCGTCCTCCCCCAGGGTGTTCTGCCAGACGCAGTAGACCTCCGGAGTGTCGTAGACAAAGGTGTTGCTGCCCAAAACCGCCCGGTGCTTATAGGGGGTGTTCAGGTCAAACAGAAACAGCCCCCCGGGCTGGATAAAGTTTCGAAGCCGTTCCAGCACGCGTTCCAGGCTGTCCGGCCCCGGCAGATGGTTCAGGCTGTCCAGGGTGCAGAAGGCCGCCTCCACCGTGCCGTACAGGTCCAGCTCCTCCATCTCCTGACAAAGAAAAAGCACAGGAGGGACCACTCCCGCGCTTTTGTTCATGGCCAAAGACAGCATCTCCGGGGACCCGTCCACGCCGATGACCTCCAGGCCCCGGCGGGCCAGCGCCAGGGACAGGCTGCCGGTGCCGCAGGCAAGGTCCAGCACAAGGCCGGGGCGGCAGCCGTGGCGGGCTGCCTGGGCCAGCAGAAAATCGGCCCGGGCGGTGTAGTCCACCTCCCCCATCAGCCCGTCGTACACCTGGGAGAAGCTTTCGTTATATCCTGCCATCCTCTTTGTCCAGCCTCCCGAAGATTTTGGTATAACCGTCCACCCCATAGTTGAGGGAGCGGTTGACCCGGCTGATGGTGGCGGTGCTGGCGCCGGTGGCCTGAACAATATCGCTGTACACCCTGTGCTCGCTGAGCATCTTGGCCACCTGCAGCCGCTGGGAGAGGGCCTTCAGCTCCGGGACGGTGCACAGGTCGTCAAAAAACCGGTCGCATTCGTCCATGGTCTCCAGGGCCAGAATGGCGCGGTATAAGTAGTCCACGTGGTGGTCCTTCAGTTTCGGATTCATGGGACACCTCCTTATTTTACTCCCCACAGTTTATCATTTTATTGCGTGAAAGTAAAGGAGCTTTGGGGCTTTTGGGCAGGGTTTATACGTCGCACCGGACCAGGTCCTCCAGGGTCTCGCCCCGGACGATGATCCGGTCTTCGCCGCCGCCCACCAGCACCACGGGGGGCCGGCGGTTGCGGTTGTAATTGGAGGCCATGGAGTAGTTGTAGGCCCCGGTGGCCAGCACCGCCAAAATGTCCCCCGGCTCCGCCTGGGGCAGGGGGATGTCCTCGCCCAAAAGGTCGCCGGTCTCGCAGCATTTGCCCGCCACCGTCACCGTCCCCGCCGGGGACAGGGCCGCCTTGTTGGCGATGACAAAGGAGTACCGGGACTGGTAAAGGGCATAGCGGGGGTTGTCAAACATCCCCCCGTCCACCGACACATAGGTGCGCACCCCGGGGATCTTTTTGACCCCGCCCACCCGGTACAGGGTGACGCCGGCGGGACCCGCAATGGAGCGGCCCGGCTCCAGGATGATAAAGGGGGTGGCCATGCCGGTGCGCCTGCAGGCGGCCCCGATGGCGGCGGCCACCGGCTCCATGTAGGCGTCCAGGGGCGCGGGGTCGTTGTCCGGGGTGTACCGGATGCCAAAGCCCCCGCCCAGGTTCAGTTCCCCAAGCTCCACCCCCAGCTCCCGCTTGACGTCGGCCAAAAAGCCGACCATCACCTGGGCGGCGTGCTGAAAGGGCTCGGTATCAAAGATCTGGGAGCCGATGTGGCAGTGGATGCCCAAAAAGGTCAGGTGTCCGGCGGCCGCCGCCTCCCGGGCGGCCTCCATGGCCTCCCCCGTCTCCAGGGCGAAGCCGAACTTGCTGTCAATTTGGCCGGTGCGCACAAAGTCGTGGGTGTGGGCGTCCACGCCGGGCTTGATGCGCAGCAGGACGCCGGGGCGGCTGCCCGCGGCCCGGGCCAGCTGGTCCAGCAGGTGCAGCTCGGTGATGTTGTCCACCACAATCCGCCCCACGCCGTACTCCAGGGCCATGGTCAACTCCTCCATGGTCTTGTTGTTGCCGTGGAAGATGATTTTTTCCGCGGGGAAGCCGGCGGTGACGGCGGTGTACAGCTCCCCCGCCGACACCACGTCCAGCCCCAGGCCCTCTTCATTTGCGATACGGCAGATCTCCTTGCAGCAAAAGGCCTTGGAGGCATAGGCCACCAGGCCCCTGCCGCCGTAGTACCGGTCTATGGACCGGCGGTACAGCCGGCAGGCGCGTCGGATCTGCCCCTCGTCCATGACATACAAGGGAGTGCCGTAGGACTGGGCCAGCTGGACGGCGTCCCGGCCGCCGACGGTCAGGTGTCCCAGGGAATTGACGCCCAAAGCTTCGGAAACAAACATGGTCATTCTCCTTCCTGGGGCGCCGCTTCTCCGGGGTCCTCCCCGTCTGCCGGCTCGTCCTCCAGCTCCTCGATGATGCTCCGGATCTCGGCCACCCCCTCCCCCGTCACGGCGGAAAAGGGGATGACGGTAATTTGGTCGGCGCAGGGCAGCTCCTGCCCCAGGGCCTCCAGCCGGGCCGCCCGCTGGGCGGCGCTGAGCTTGTCCGCCTTGGTCAGCACCACCACAAAGGGCAGCTCCTGCCCAATGAGGAAGTCCACCATGTGCAGGTCGTCCCTGCTGGGGGGGTGGCGGAAGTCCATAAGGGAAAACACTAAGGCAATGTCCCGGTCCTGGGTAAGGTACCCCTCGATGAGGTCGGCCCAGCGGCGCTTTTCCCCCCGGCTTACCTTGGCGTAGCCATAGCCGGGCAGGTCCGCAAACCGCAGGCCACCGGCCCGGTAAAAATTGATGGTGGCCGTCTTGCCGGGGGTGGCGCTGACCCGGGCCAGGGATTTTTGGTTAAACAGCTTGTTGATGAGGGAGGATTTGCCCACGTTGGACCGGCCCGCAAAGACCAGCTCCGGCAGCTCCGACGGGGGCAGCTGGCTGGGGGTGCCAAAGGCCGTTTCAAAGACAGCCTGGTGGTAGTTCATGGGGGCTCCTTTCTCCCGGTGTCACTGGCGCAGCAGGGCGGGCTGGCGGTCCTCGGTAATCTCGATCTCCACCGGCAGCTCCTCCCGCAGGGGGGCCTCCGCGGCCTTTTTGGGCCGCAGGGGGTGGGGCGCCTGGATCAGCGCGGTACGCAGCACCGTCTCCATGGTCTCGGCCGGGACAAACTTGATGTGGGCCTTTACGGCGTCGTCCACCTCGGCAAGGTCGGGCATATTCGCCTTGGGGATGATCACCGTCTTCATGCCGTTTTTGTAGGCGGCCATGGTCTTTTCCCGCAGGCCGCCAATGGGCAGCACCCGGCCCCGCAGGGTAATTTCGCCGGTCATAGCCACGTCGTGGCGGATGGGAATGCCCGACAGGGCCGACACCAGCGCCGTGCAGGTGGTAATGCCCGCCGAGGGGCCGTCCTTGGGCACCGCGCCCTCGGGGAAGTGGATGTGGATGTCCTTGTCCTTGTGGAAGGTGGGGCTGATGCCGTACTGGTCTGCCACGCTGCGGATGTAGGTGATGGCGGCCGCCACCGATTCCTTCATCACGTCGCCCAAACTGCCGGTAAACTGGTTTTTGCCCGAGCCCTCCATGACGGCGGTCTCCACCTGAAGCATCTCGCCCCCCACCGAGGTCCAGGCAAGGCCGTTAGCAATGCCCACCTGGTCCACCCGGGAAATGGCGTCGTCGTAAAACCGCTTGGGGCCCAAAAATTCCTCAATGTTATGGGCGGTAACGGTGATGCGCCCCTCCGCCTCGCCGGACACCTGGCGGACGGCGGCCTTGCGGCACAGGGCGGCAATCTGCCGCTCCAGGGTGCGCACGCCCGCCTCCCGGGTGTAGTGGTCAATAAGGGCGTACACCGCGCCGTCGGCAATGCGCAGCTGGTCCTTGGTCAGACCGTGGCGCCCCAGCTGCTTGGGGATAAGGTGCCGCGCGGCAATGTTCTTTTTCTCCTCCCGGGTATAGCTGGGCAGCTCAATAATCTCCATGCGGTCCAGCAGGGGGGCGGGAATGCCGTGGCGGTCGTTGGCCGTGGCGATAAAGAACACCCGGCTTAAGTCAAAGGGCAGCTCGATGTAGTGGTCCCGAAACGCGAAATTCTGCTCGCTGTCCAGCACCTCCAGCAGCGCCGAGGAGGGGTCCCCCCGGAAGTCGTTGCCCAGCTTGTCAATTTCGTCCAGCAGCAGCAGGGGGTTGGCGCTGCCCGCCTGCTTGATGGCGCCGATGATGCGCCCGGGCATGGCCCCGATGTAGGTCTTGCGGTGGCCGCGGATGTCCGATTCGTCCCGGACGCCGCCCAGGCTCATCCGGGCGTAATTGCGCCCCATGGACTGGGCAATGGACCGGGCGATGGAGGTCTTGCCCACGCCGGGAGGGCCCACCAGGCAGATGATCTGTCCCTTGATGTCGGGGGCCAGCTTGCGCACCGCCAGCACCTCCAAAATGCGCTCCTTGACCTTGCCAAGGCCGTAGTGCTCCTGGTCCAAAAGGCGGCGGGCCTTTTTAATGTCGATTTTATCCTTGGTCAGGGTGTTCCAAGGGAGCTCCAGGCAGGCGTCAATCCAGTTGCGGATCACCGACCCCTCGTGGGAGTTGGAGGGCATCCGCTCCAGGCGGTCCACCTCCTTGTGCAGCTTTTCCCGGCTCTCCTCGGGCAGGCCCAGCTCCTCAATGCGCTGGTGGTACTCCTCGGCTTCCTCGTACAGGTTGTCGCCCTCGCCCAGCTCGTCGGAGATGGCCTTCATCTGCTCCCGGAGGTAGTACTCCCGCTGGTTGCGGTCCATCTGCTCCCGCACCCGCTCCTGGATGTCCTGCTCCAGGGTCAGGATTTCGTTTTCCGTCTCCAAAAACCGGGCCAGCAGCTCCAGCCGCCGGGTAATGCCCGACTCCTCCAGAATCTGCTGCTTATCCTCGGGGCGCAGCTGAATGTTGCCGGGGATATACTCCCCAAGATAAGCGGGGTCCTCGGAGGACATGACATTGGTGATAATCTCCCGGGGCATCTGGGGCACCAGGGAGGCGTATTCCTCAAAAAGGTCCTTGACGGTGCGCACCAGGGCCCCGCACAGGGCCTTGTTGCCCATCCTTGTCTTCATGGGATAATCCACCACAAGGCCGGTATAGAAGGGGCTTTCCCGCAAAATGCCCATGAGCAGGGCGCGGTTTTTACCCTCCACCAGCACCCGCAGGGTGTCGCTTTGCACCCGGACAATCTGGCGGATTTCGGCAATGACGCCCACTTTATGTAGCTCCTTGGGGCCGGGGTCGTCATCCCGCACATCCTTTTGGCAGACCAGGAAAATTTTGCGCCCGTTTGTCATGGCCTCGTTAAGGGCCAGCACGGATTTTTCGCGCCCCACATCAAAATGCAGCACCATTCCCGGATACAGCACCAGGCCCCGCAGGGGCAGCACCGGCATTTTTTCCCAGGAGGTTTCCGGCTCCTGTTTCGAAATCAGTTCCACAAAGCTGTCGTCGGTTTTTCCCGTGGTTTTTTCCTTGGGATCCTTCATCCTTCTGCAGCTCCTTTCCTATGCCCCGGTTTTGTGTTTCATCCGGGGCCGCTTAATCAGCACTACCCCCGCCCCATGGCGGAGGTAGTCGTGTTGGCTGTTATGACACCGAGCCCCGTTTGGGGCGGCCCTGGGCCGGCTGGCTGAGCTTCAGCTTAACCGGCTTTTTCTGGGGATTGCGCACAACCTCCGGCTTGCCCTCCCCGCGGACACAGGCCCCGTCCACCACAATGCGCTCGATGGCGCCGTCGGAGGGGCTGTCGAACATAATGGGCCCCAGCACGTCCTCCAGAATGCCCCGCAGGCCGCGGGCGCCGGTTTTCAGCTGAATGGCCTTTTCGGCCACGGCGTCCAGGGCATCGTCGGTAAACTGAATGTCCACCCCGTCCAGCTCAAACAGCTTTTTGTACTGCTTGATCATGGAGTTTTTGGGCTCCAGCAGAATTTTGCGCAGCGCGTCCCCGTCCAGGGCGTCCAGGGTGGTAATGACCGGAATGCGGCCCACCAGCTCCGGGATAAGCCCGTAGCGGACCAGGTCGTGGGGCACCACCTTTTTCAGCAGGGTTTGGGCGCGCTCCTCCTTGCTCTCCTTGATTTTGTTGCCAAAGCCCAGGGAGGAATTGTCGGTGCGCTTTTCGATGATGTTTTCCAGGCCGTCAAAGGCGCCGCCGCAGATAAACAGAATGTCGCTGGTGTCAATCTGGATAAATTCCTGCTGGGGGTGCTTGCGCCCACCCTGGGGCGGGACGTTGGCCTGCTGGACACCCTCGCCGCTGACGTCCCGGGTGATGGAGGGATTTTCGGACTTGCGGGAAATTTTGTCCAGCTCGTCGATATAGATAATACCTTTTTCGGCCCGGGCAATGTCAAAATCCGCCGCCTGAATCAGACGCAGCAGAATGTTTTCCACATCCTCGCCCACATACCCCGCCTCGGTGAGGGTGGTGGCATCGGCGATGGCAAAGGGCACGTTTAGGATGCGGGCCAGGGACTGTGCCAGCAGGGTTTTTCCCACGCCGGTGGGCCCCAGCAGCATGACGTTGCTTTTGGCCAGCTCCACGTCGCCATCCTTGCCAAAGTAAATGCGTTTATAGTGGTTGTAGACGGCCACGGACAGGGCGCGCTTGGCGTCCTGCTGGCCCACCACGTATTCGTCCAGATATTTTTTAATGTCCTGGGGCTTTGGGATGGTAATGTCAATTTCCTCCCGCACGGGCTTGCGGTCGGGCGCCGTATCCCCCTCCAGGACGGCCTGGCACAGCTCGATGCACTCGTTGCAGATGCAGACGCCCGGCCCGGCGATCATCCGCTGGACCATGTCCTGCCCCTTGCCGCAGAAGGAACATCGCAGCTGTTTTTTGTCGTCGTAATTTGCCATAAACTTTCACTCCTTGCGTGGGGACCATGGCCCGACGGAACGATTACTCCCTGCTTTCCAGGATTTTGTCGATAAGCCCGTAGGAAAGGGCCTCCTCCGCGGACATAAAGTTGTCCCGCTCGGTGTCCCGCTGGATGGTCTCCAATGTCTGTCCGGTATGCTTTGCCATCAGCGTATCCAGCTTTTCGCGCATACGCTGCATGCGGTCGGAATAGATCTTGATGTCCGACGCCTTTCCGGCAAGGCCCCCCTGGATGGCGGGCTGGTGGATCATAATCTCGCTGTTGGGCAGCGCCACCCGCTTTCCCTTGGTGCCGGCGCTGAGCAGAAAGGCGCCCATGGACGCCGCCATACCTATACATATGGTGGAGATGTCACACTTGATATACTGCATGGTGTCGTAAATTGCAAGCCCGGAGGAAATGGAGCCGCCGGGGCTGTTGATATACAGGCTGATGTCCTTTTCGCCGTCCTGGCCTTCCAGGTACAGCAGCTGCGCCACCACCAGGCTGGCCGTGGTGTCGTTGACCTCTTCGCACAGCATGATGATGCGGTCGTTTAAAAGCCGCGAAAA
The DNA here is from genome assembly GCA_937914895.1 of uncultured Angelakisella sp. Classification (GTDB taxonomy): domain Bacteria; phylum Bacillota; class Clostridia; order Oscillospirales; family Ruminococcaceae; genus Angelakisella. The sequence goes on along the minus strand of CALGIL010000369.1, from coordinate 8,879 downwards.
AATATCGTAGGAGCGTTCTCCCCGGTTTGTTTGTTCAATCACCATTGGCACAAGGCTCATGGATTTCCCTCCTTATTGTATGGTCCCTGCGGGACTTTGACTCCTTCTTACTCGGCCTCCTGCGCGGTCTTTTTGGCCGCCGCTTTTTTGGCGGCGGGCTTTTTGGCCGGCTTTTCCTCCGCCGCGTCCTCCGCCTTTTTGGCGGGGGCCTTTTTGGCGGGCTTTTTATCCTCCGCCTGCTCGCCCTCCTGCTCCCCGGGCTTTTCGTCGGTGATTTGGGCGCTTTGCACCAGCAGGTCGATGGCCTTGTTCAGGCGCAGCTGGCTGACGACGCTCCCGCGGCTGATAAGGTCCTTTAAGCGGTCCGCCTCCATATGATACGCGTCGGCGGTGCGCTTATATTCCGCCTCCACCTCTTCGTCGGCGGCCTCCAGCTTTTCCAGTTCCGCAATTTTTTCCAGGGTCAGGGTGGCCCTTACCTGCTGCACGGCCCGGGGCTCAAAGGTCTTTTGGAACTCCTCGGGGGTGTTGCCGGTGTAGTGGAGGTAGGTTTCCAGGTTGAGGCCCTGGGACTGCAGCTGGCGGTCGAAGTCCTCGATCATCTCGTTCATTTTGCGGTCGATCATCACCTGGGGAATCTCCACCTTGGCAAGCTCCGCCGCGGCGTCCACCAGTTGGTTTTCCACCTGTTCGCCGGCGGACTTTTCCTTTTGCTCCTTGGTCTTCTGCAAAAGGTCGGCCCTCAGCTCCGCCAGGGTGTCAAACTCGCTGACGTCCTTGGCCAGCTCGTCGTCCACCGGGGGCAGCTCCTTGATCTTAAGGGCCCGCAGGTTGATTTTAAACACCACGCTTTTTCCCTTCAGGGATTCCTCGTGGTAGTCCTCGGGAAAGACGACGTCAATGTCAAACTCCTCCCCCGCCTTGTGGCCCACAAGCTTTTCCTCAAATCCGGGGATAAACTGATGGGAGCCCAGCACCAGGGGCTGGGATTCCCCCTTGCCCCCGGGGAAAGGAACGCCGTCCAAAAAGCCCTCGAAGTCGATCTCCGCGGTGTCGCCCTCCTGGGCGGCGCGGTCGGTCACCTCCACCAGGCGGCTGTTGCGCTCGGCCATCTGGCTCAGCTGGGCGTCAATTTCGGCGTCGGTCACCGCGCTGGAGGGGCGGGTGGCCTTCAGGCCCTTGTAGCCCTCCAGCTCCACCACCGGCTTATTGGTCACCTTGGCAATAAAGGTATAGCCATCGGCGCTGACTTCCTTCAGCTCCACATCCGGGCTGTCCACGGGCTCCAGGCCCGCCTCCTCGACGGCCCGGTCGTAGGCCTCGTGGTAGGTCAGGTTGACGGCGTCCTCGTAAAAATAATCCTCGCCCACCATCTTCATCACCATGTTCCGGGGCGCCTTGCCCTTGCGGAAGCCATGGATGGTCAGCTTGGGCGCGTTTTTTTTGTAGGACTGGTCAATTCCGGCGGTAAATTCGGGCTTTTCCACCTGAATTTCCAATTCGTAAAGATTGGCCTCCGGCTGGTTTTTGGACAGCAGTTTCATGTTTCTTCCTCCAGATGTTTTCAAAAATCGAAATCCAGATTATTGTATCACAAAATAAAGCCCGCGGCAATGCCGCAGGGGCGTGGAACACGGCGGCACCCCATTTTTCATGGGCAGGCAAATTCGGGGCATTGCCCCGAAGGCTCCGAAAAGGGGGGTACCGTTATTGTACCACACAAATCATGACAAAGCTATACTCATTTTGTGAACGATCTGAGTTTTAAGGGCGAAAAGCCCATGGAATCCGCCGAGATGAGCCGCAGGCGCACCCCGCGGTAGGTCCCCTGAAACGCCTGGGCAATGGCGGCGCCGTGGAGGTGCCCGTAAAAGCAGCGCTCCACCCCAAATTCCTCCATGAGGTCAAAATAGGCGTCGATGACCTGATTTTTGTAAATGGGGGGATAATGCAGAAAAAGGATTTTTTCGGCCCCCTTTTCGGCCGCCTCCAGGGACCGGCGGATCCGGCCCGCCTCCCGGGCGACAATGAGGGGATCGCAGTGCTGGTCCTCCTCAAACAGCCAGCCCCGGGACCCGCACAGCGCCAGCCCCTCCGCCGTCACCGCGTTATTATGGAGGATTTGCAGGGTGGTTAATCCGTTTTCCGCAAAAAACCGGTCCATTTTGGCCCGGGTGGACCACCAGTAGTCGTGGTTGCCCTTCATCAGCAGCTTTTTGCCCGGCAGGTCCTGGATAAAACGGAAATCGTCCGCGGCCTCCTCCAGGTGCATGGCCCAGGAGATGTCCCCCGCCACCACCACCGTGTCCTCCCGCCCCACCTGTCCGCGCCAGGCCTCCTCCAGGCGCGGGACATAGCCCTCCCAGCCGGAAAACACATCCATGGGCTTTTGGCCGGACAGGGACAGGTGCAGGTCTCCAATGGCGAAAACAGACATGGCGGCCCCTTTCAAAAATAACAAATTTTTTCGCTTATAAGCGGGCTTTCCGTGTCCATACTAAGGGTGGCGGATCTGCGGGACACAATTCGTCCCCCAAAGCCGCCGCAGCCGGCGCGCCATGCGCCGGAGTACGGGAAAGGAGTGGAAGCAAAATGGACAGCGGACGTGAAACCGTCAATGGCTGCGACTGCATCGCCGGAATCAACTGCGAAGTCGTCAACTGCGTATACAACGAGCAGATGCACTGCAGTGCCGACGAGATCAAAGTCGGGCCCAGCTATGCCAACAGTACAAGCGAAACCGTTTGCGATACGTTCAGAGCAAAATAAACTCATTTCCCCGGGCCTTTTGACCCTGGCGCTTCGTCCCACCCGGGACGGGGCGCTTTTTTCAGCGCGCCAAAAAGCGCAGCGTCTCCTCCGCCATCTCCCCCGGCGCACACTGGTCCAAAAACCGCGCCTTTGCCGTCCGCAGCCCCAGAATGGGCCCGGGGACGGGCGCCCCGGAGAGGGACTTTAAAAGGTCCAGGCTGGCAAACTCGTCCCCGGAGGGCGCCGGGACCCCCAGGGCCGCCAGCACGCCGGGGGCAAACTTGTAGGGGCTGGCGGTGGACGCCACCAGCATGGGGGTGTCGTCCCCCGTCTGTGCCCGGTACCGGGCGGCCCCATGGACCGCCACGGCGGTATGGGGGTCCGGCAGATAGCCGTAGGTGTCCAGCACCCGGCGGATGGTCTCCCGGGTGTCCTTTTCATCACAGAAGGTCCCCCAAAAATCCCGGCCCAGGGCGTCGTGCATCGCCCCCGGCAGGGCGTATCTCCCCTGCCCCTCCAGCTCCGCCATCAGCCCGGCCACCAAACCGCAGTCCTCCCCGGACAGGTGGTACAACAGACGCTCCAGATTACTGGAGACCAGGATGTCCATGGAGGGGCTGGAGGTGGCGTAGAAGGGCCTATTGCGGTCGTAGGCGCCGGTGCGGAGAAAATCGGTGAGCACGTTGTTGCGGTTGGACGCACAGATGAGTTTTTTGACGGGCAGGCCCATGCGCCCCGCGTAATAGGCCGCCAGAATGTTGCCAAAGTTGCCGGTGGGGACGCAGATGTTGACGGGGTCGCCCAGGGCAAGGCGCCCCTCCGACACAAGGTCGCAGTAGGCGCTGACGTAATAGACGATTTGGGGGACCAGCCGCCCCCAGTTGATGGAATTGGCGCTGGAGAAAAAGCAGCCCAGCCCCTCCGCCCTGCCCATGAGGTCCGGGTCGGTAAAAATGGCTTTGACGCCCCGCTGGCAGTCGTCAAAATTGCCCCGCACCCCCACCACCGAGACATTGCGTCCCTCCTGGGCGGTCATTTGCAGCTTTTGCATGGCGCTGACCCCCTGGGTGGGGTAGAACACCTGGATGCGGGCGCCGGGCACATCTTTAAAACCCTCCAGGGCGGCCTTGCCGGTGTCGCCGGAGGTGGCCACCAAAATGGCCGCCTCCCGGCCGCAGCCGCATTTTGCCGCCGACGCCGTCAAAAGCCCCGGCAGCAGCTGAAGCGCCATATCCTTGAAGGCGCAGGTGGGGCCGTGCCACAGCTCCAGCAGAATCGCCTCGTCCCCCAAAACGGCCAGGGGCGCGGGGCGGTCGTCGTCAAACCGGCCGCCGCCGTAGGCCGCCGCCGCGCAGGTTTCCAGCTCCTCCCCCGTAAAGTCGGTAAGGAACCGGGAGAGGACCCACACGGCCCGCCCCACATATTCCTGTCCGCACAGCGTCCGGATGTCCTCCAAGGTAAGGGCGGGCAGGCTTTCGGGCACATACAGGCCCCCGTCGGGGGCGATGCCCCTTAGGATGGCCCCGGCCGACGGCACCGACTGGCCCCGGCCGCGGGTGCTGGTGTAGTTCATGTCACTTCACCTCTATGTTTTGGTTGGCCGCCGGGCGGTCATGGCCGGCCGCCGCCGTCAAAGGCGCCGGCAATGTACTCAAAGCTGTGTACCGAGGTCATGCCCTCCTGGGTTTGGGTGACCACCAGCGCCGCGTCAAACCGGGGCTGGAGATTGCCCCCCGCTTGGGCCAGGTACTCCCGGGCCGTCTGGATGATCCGCCCGCGCTTGGCGGGGTCTATGGCCTCCGCCGGGGACGCCAGAAAGCCCCGGTCCCGGGTTTTGACCTCCACAAAGGCCACCAGGTCCCCCCGCCGGGCGATGAGGTCCACCTCCCCGTGGGCGCCCCGCCAGTTGCGGGCCACCACATCGTAGCCCTGGCGGGTAAGCCACCCCTCGGTGTACCGCTCGCCAAACACCCCGGTCCGGTTGGCCGGGGGTTCCGGGGCGGGCTGCCGGCTGTCAAAAAATTTTTTGAGAAAGCTTCTGCGGTGGACCGGGCTGGGTCCGTACTCCCGCAGCCGCTCATAGTGGAGGGCGGTGGGGTAGCCCTTGTGCTTAGCAAAGGCGTATTGGGGGTACCGGGCATCCAGCTCCTCCATCACCCGGTCCCGGCTGACCTTGGCAAGCACCGACGCCGCCGCAATGGACGCCGACAGGGCGTCCCCCCCGACAATAAGGCGGGTGGGCAGGGGCAGGCCGGGGTCCCGGTTGCCGTCCACCAGCGCCAGCTCCGGCGGGGCGTCCATGGTGTCCAGCATGGCCCGGCAGGCCCGGTTCATGGCCAAAAAGGTGGCCTTTAGGATATTGTATTCGTCAATCTCCTCATGGGAGGCGCTGGCGACACCGTACCAGGCGCCGCCGTCCACAATGGCCTGAAAGGCTCTCTCCCGCCGGGCGGGGGTCATTTTTTTGGAGTCGTTGAGATGGGGGATTTGGGCGTCCGGCCTCAGGCAGACGCAGGCGGCGTAGACAGGCCCCGCCAAGGGGCCCCGGCCCGCCTCGTCCAGGCCGCAGACAGTGGCGCCATAGGCCCGGTCAAACATCCAAAGGCTCTGCTCCTCCACAGTCATGCCCCCCGTTTACTTTCCGCCGCCCCTAGGGTTGTTCCAGGGTGATCCGCCCCAGCACCCCGCCGCGGAATTCATCCACCACCATGACGGAGGCCCGCTCGGTGTTAATGTGCCCCCCGGCCTGGAGCATCCCCCGCCTGCGGCCGACGGCCTCCAGCAGGGCATAGCCGTCCAGGTCGGCGGTGTCCTGGGGGTCCAGGCCGTACCGCCCGGTTAAAAGGCCGCCGTAGCCCCGCCGGCGCAGCACGTCCAGCAGCCGCACGGCCATGGTCTCGGCGTCCAGAATCTCATCCCGGACCGCGCCGGTAAAGGCCAGCAGCTCGCCGGCCGCCTTATCCTCAAACTTGGGCCAAAGGACCCCGGGCATATCCAGCAGCTCGGTGCCGTCCCCCAAAGTGACCCACTGGGCCCCCCGGGTGACACCGGGGCGGTCCTCCACCCTGGCGCGCCTGCCCCCGGCCAGCCGGTTGATAAGGGAGGACTTGCCCACGTTGGGGATGCCCACAATCATCATGCGGATGGGGCGGCCGGTCATGCCGGACTGCTCCCACCGGGCAATTTTTTCCGCCAGCACCTCCCGCACCCCCGGCATCAGGGCATTAAGGCCCCTGCCGCTGCGGCAGTCCGCCGCCAGGGCCTTGGTGCCCCGCTGCTGGTAATAATCCAGCCAGCGGCGGGTTTGGGCCTCGTCGGCAAAGTCGCTTTTGTTTAGGAGGAGGACCCTGGGCTTCTGCCCGATGATGCGATCCACCTCGGGATTGCGGCTGCTGCGGGGGATGCGGGCGTCGGCCAGCTCCACCACAACGTCCACCAGCTTTAGGTACTGGGCCATCAGACGCCGGGTTTTTGCCATGTGCCCGGGGAACCACTGTACCTGCATGGTATCGGACAAGCTGTCCACCCCCTTCCTTTATAAAGAAAAGAGGACAACACGTGTCCTCTTTTCCGAAAAAAATCCAAACCTCTTAGCGCAGGGCCTCTTTAACCTTGGCGGACTTGCCCACGCGGCCCCGCAGATAGTACAGCTTGCCCCGGCGGACACGGCCCTTGCGGATGAGCTCCACCGCCTCGATGATGGGCGAGTGGATGGGAAATACGCGTTCGACGCCGACGCCATGGGACAGGCGGCGGACGGTAAAGGTCTCGGAAATGCCGCCGTGCTTTTTGGCAATGACGGTGCCCTCAAAGGCCTGCAAACGGGAGCGCTCGCCCTCTTTGATCCGGACCTGCACCCGGACGGTGTCGCCGACTTCCACGCTGGGAAGGTCGGTTTTGAGACAGGGCTCGGCAATCAGCTTCAGTGCATCCATGATTTTCCTCCTAAAGTTCTCCAAGCATTCATGTCTCGTCACTGCGGACAGCGGACTGCTCGGTTCAATGTGTGGTTCGCATGTCTGGGAACCACCATCAAAACCTGCCAACACAAGTCTTGACAGTTCTCATGCTTTGACAGCATACCACAGGCCGTCCAAAAATGCAAGGGCAACTTGACAAACCATACGATTTTCCCCACTTTTTTTGGGCATTCAGCCCTGTTTTGCCCTGCGGGGGCGTTTGTGCCCTGGCGGGCAGGCTTCGTTCCACGCCACGACCAGGGCGGACAACAGGAAAACAATCTCCATGACGCCCCGCCGAAGGCGTAGGAGGGCATGGGACTATGTCCCATAGTGTGGAGAAGCAGGGCCTTTGATAAAGGCAAAAACACCCCGCAGGGCGTCACCTCCCCGGAGGGTATTCTTTACAAATCCCGCCGCTTTGGGTACAATGGTCAGGGTAACAACCCAAAGGAGTTTTTTATGAATCAGCAAATCGAAGCGTTTTGGCAGCGGTTTTTGGAGCACGCGGGTCTGGATAGCTCCCTGCGCTATTTGGACGCCTTTCATTTTTGCTTAAGCGAGGAGCCCGCCAACCGGCTGCTCCAGCTTGTGCTGGACGGCAAAAAGCGCGCCACCTCCTCGGCGGTGCGGGCCTACGGGCCGGACGAGCCCGCCCCCAAGGCGGGGGACTACTCCATCGTCACCGACTGGGCGGGTGTCCCCCGCTGCGTCATTCGCACTGTCGCCGTCATGGTACAGCCCTTTCGGGACTACACCTTCGACATCGTAAGGCGGGAGGGGGAGGACGACAGTCTGGAGAGCTGGCGGAACAGCCACGAGGACTTCTTCCGCCGGGATGGGGCGCAGGGCGGCTATCCGTTCTCCTGGGACATGCCGGTGCTGTTTGAAGATTTTGAAGTGATATATACAGGTGATAACACATGAGCATTCCCGCATCCATCGACCGCCTGCTGCAAAAGGTGCAAAAGCCCGCCCGCTACTGCGGCGGCGAGCCGGGCAGCGTCATAAAAGACCCCGCCGGGGTGGATCTGCAGGTGGCCTTCTGCTTTCCCGATTTGTACGAGGTGGGCATGTCCCACCTGGGGATGAAAATTCTGTACGGGCTTATTAACCGGCGGGAGAATTACTGGTGCCAGCGGGTGTTCGCCCCCGACCTGGATTTTGAGGAGCTGCTGCGCGGCCAGGGGGTTCCCCTCTACGGTCTGGAGGGCTTTACCCCGGTGGGGGACTGCGACATTGTCGCCTTTACCCTCCAGTACGAGCTCTGCTATACCACCGTCCTCAATATGCTGGACCTGGCGGGTCTTCCGGTGCGCAGCCGCGACCGGACAAGCCTCCGCGGCCTTGTGATGGGGGGCGGCCCCTGCGCCTGCAACCCGGAGCCCCTGGCCGACTTTTTCGACCTCTTCCAGCTGGGGGAGGGGGAGGAAGTGATGCTGGAGGTACTGGACCTCTACCACACCGCCAAGGGGGAGGGCTGGTCCAAGGGGGAGTTCCTCCGCCGGGCCGCCGGGATTCCCGGGGTGTACGTCCCCTCTCTGTATGACGTATCCTACAACCCAGACGGCACTGTCCGGGCGGTCACCCCCAAGGGGGACGCCCCGGCCAGAGTGACTAAGCGCATTGTAAAGGATTTGGACGGGATGTATTTCCCCGAGAATTTTGTGGTCCCCTTTGTGGACATCGTCCACGACCGCGCCATGGTGGAGGTGCTCCGGGGCTGCATCCGGGGCTGCCGGTTTTGCCAGGCGGGGTACATCTACCGCCCCTTCCGGGAGAAAAGTGACACGGTGCTGGACCGCCAGGCGGCCCGGCTCTGCGACAGCACCGGGTACAGCGAGGTATCCCTGACCTCCCTGTCCACCAGCGACCACAGCCGCCTGGAGCCCCTCATGGACCGGATGCTCAGTTGGACCACCGACCGCAAGATCAACCTGGCGCTGCCCTCCCTGCGGGTGGATAACTTTTCTCCCACACTGATGGAAAAGCTCCAGGCGGTGCGCAAAAGCGGCCTCACCTTTGCCCCCGAGGCAGGCAGCCAGCGGCTGCGGAACACCATCAATAAAAACGTCACCGAGGAAGAGGTGCTGCGCACCGCCAAAATGGCCTTCAAGGGCGGCAGTACCCAGATGAAGCTCTACTTTATGCTGGGCCTGCCCACCGAGG
>CALGIL010000368.1 GCA_937914895.1 uncultured Angelakisella sp. | reverse complement strand
AGGAAAAAATACCCTGTACAAAAGAATACCACGATCGCGAGGTGAGCGTCGATGATTAAAGCGACCGCCCTGACCAAGACCTTTGACGGCTTTGCCGCCCTGGACGGCCTGGACACCGAGATCCAGCGGGGCTGCATCTATGGCCTGGTGGGCCCCAACGGCAGCGGTAAATCCACCCTGCTGCGGCTGGCCTGCGGCGTCTACCGCCCGGACGGCGGCTCCATTACGGTGGAGGATGTCCCCATTTTTGAAAACCCGGCGGCCAAGGACCGGATTTTTTACCTGTCCGACGACCTGTACTTTCTGCCCAAAACAAATGTGGATGAAATGGCCCGGTTTTATGCGGGGCTGTACTCCGGCTTCAACCGGGAAAAGTACGAATATCTTAAAACGCTGTTTCCCATTGACGCCGCCCAAAAAATCAACACCTTTTCCAAGGGGATGCGCCGGCAGGCGGCCCTGATGCTGGCCTTGAGCTGCAGCACCGACTACCTGCTGCTGGACGAGGCCTTTGACGGCCTGGACCCGGTCATCCGCCTGCTGGTCAAAAAGCTGCTGGCCGAGGAGATTGCCCAGCAGGGGGTGACGGTGGTCATCACCAGCCACAACCTGCGGGAGCTGGAAGACCTCTGCGACCAAATCGGCCTTTTGCACAAGGGCAAGATCCTCTTCCAGCGGGAGCTGGACGACCTGAAGTTTGGCTTTTGCAAGGTACAGGCCGCCTACGACCACCCGGTGGACTGGGCGGCCGCCGGCCTGGAGATTTTGCAAAAGCAGGAGCGGGGCAGCTACGTAAACCTGCTGGTCCGCGGGCCGGCGGAGGACACCCTGGCGGTGCTGCGGGGGCTGGGGCCCCTGTTTGCCGAGGCGGTGCCCCTGACCCTGGAGGAAGTATTCATTGGAGAAATGGAGGCGGTGGGCTATGACTACAACAACATCCTTCTCTGATCGGGGGCGGTTTTGGTCCCTGACCAAGGAAAACCTCCGGCGCAACATCGGCACCATGGCATACACCTTTGTGCTCACCTTCTTTTTCTTCCCCGTGCAGTACCTGCTGGAAATTTTTGGCAGGGACGTCCCTGCCTTCTCCCCGGAATTTTCGTACACCCGCCTGAGCCTTATTGGCCCGGCCCAGATCCATACGGGCCTGTCCGTGGTGATGATGACCGCCGTTTTGCTGGTGGCCCCCATGGCCGCCGCCGTGGGCCAGATGAGCTATATGCACAACCGGCGGTCGGTGGATTTGTACCACAGCCTGCCGGTATCCCGCACCCAGCTGATGCTGTCCGGGGGGCTGTGTGCCTTTCTGACCACCGCCCTGCCCATGGCTCTTAATTACCTTATCATCCTTGTCGGCGGGGCCGTCCGCGCCGCCCTGCCCGCCGGAGGGGACTTTCCCTTTTACCCCGGGCAGATTCTGCTGGACGCCCTGGGCTGGGCGGTTACCGCCCTTGTCATCATTGCCGCCGTTTTGCTGGTGGCCGCCCAGGTGGGCAGCGTCTTTGAGACCTTTGCCTTTTCCGGCGTGCTGCTGGCCGCCCCCCTGCTGGTGGTGGTCATCAGCATGGGCTTTTGCGACCAGTACCTGCTGGGCTATGCAAATACTCTTTCCGCCCAGCAGATGAGCAGGCTGACCCCCCTGGGCCTGATGATCCACCGGTACACCATCCCGGCGGGGGCCCTGCCGGGCAGCGCGGACGCCCGCACCCTGGGCATGTCCAACCTGATGATGCTGGCCTGGCTGGCGGTGGGGGCGGTCTTTTTGTGGATGGCCCTTTGGCTGTACGGCCGGCGCAAAAGCGAAATGGCCGAATCCTCCGCCATGGTGGGCCCCATCGGCGTGGCGGCCAAGGCCGTGATTGTCTTTTCGGGCGCCTCCGCCGTGGGCGCACTCTTTTCCGCCATCCGCGGGGGCGGCAAGGCTGCCCTGGTCTTTTGGGCCACCCTGGGGGCGGCTTTGACCTTCCTGTTGCTGGAGGCGGTGCTCAACCGGGGCTTTAAGGGCATCAAACGGACCCTGCCCGCGGGCGGCGCCATGGTGGCGGGGGTGCTGTGCCTGGCCCTGGTCCTGGTCACCGGGGGCCTGGGGTACGAAAACCGCATTCCCGCCCCGGACAACATCCGGGAGGTGACCGTGGATTCCCGGGGCCGCTTCTCCTATATCAAGGTGCTGGACGCCGCCAGCCCCCAGGGCTCCTATGCCACCGTTGACGACTGGGGCAGCCCGGTGGTCAGCTACCGCTACGGCACTGTGGACGAGGTCACCCTTACCGACCCGGAGGCCATCCAGGTGGTCCGGCAGATTCATCAGGCTACCATCGACCGCTTCCGCGCCGGCGGCGGCGTGGATGTGCTGTCCCCCCAGACGCCCGGCTCCATCGGGGAATTTTCCTACGGGCTGGCAAACGGCCGCCTCCTCAGGCGGTACAACGGCTGGATTGTCAGCGAGCCCGTGGGGGACCTCCTTTGGCAGCTGGAGGCCCGGGAGGATTTTGTGCGGCAAAGCTGCCCCCTCTTCTTCATCGACCCCCACCAGTACCGGTCGGTGACCGCCGCGGACCGGCTGGGCCTGACGACCTCCGGCCCCGGTACCGGCCCTCTGGACATCGCCCGCCTGGTGGAGGCCCTGCAGGCCGACATTCTGGCCCAGGACCTGGAGACCGTCCGGTCCGGCAGCGCCCGGGTGCTGGGCTACGTCTACTTTGACACCGGGCTGGACCCCC
>CALGIL010000367.1 GCA_937914895.1 uncultured Angelakisella sp. | reverse complement strand
CAGACGTTGGCGGATTGCGGCACGCTGGAAGAGGAAGAAATACGTCCGAAGCTGCGGGGTCAGACGTTGGCGGACTGCGGCAACACCGGAATAAAAAGAAACACGTCCGAAAAAGCGAAGGGAATCAGCCAAAAAAATGGCGCAACCGCCCACACAAGCCGCTGTTTGACTGCCGCCTGTCGTCAGCGTCCCCCCAGCAAAAGCCGGACGGCCACGGCGCTGATGACAAGGGCGGCCAGGTCCGCCGTCATGGAGGACGCCAGGGTGTGCCGGGTCTTTTTGACCCCGGTGGCCCCAAAGTACACGGCGATGGTGTAAAAGGTAGTCTCGGTGGCGCCCTGGAGGACGCTTGCCACCCGTCCGATAAAGCTGTCCGGGCCGTAGGAGGCAAGAATATCCCGGAAGACCACCATGGACCCGGAGCCGGACACCGGACGCAGCAGCGCCAGGGGCAGCACCTCCCGGGGGACCCCCAGCAGGCCGGCCGCCGGCGACAGCGCCCAGGTAAGCACATCCAGCATTCCGCTGACCTTAAACACCGACACCGCCGTCAGCAGCAGCACCAAGGCGGGCAGGATGGACCACGCCGTCCCAAGGCCCTCCTTGGCCCCTTCGATAAACGAATCAAAAATATTGACCCCGCGGACGAGGCCAAACAGAAGAACGCCCCCGATGACGGCGGGGACAATCCAGTCAGTGAAGCCCGCCATGGCGCGGCCTCCCCTTTCCCCTGCCCCGCAGCAGCCGGGCCAGGGACACCCCCACCGTCACCGAGACGGCGGACGTCAGCCAGCAGGCGGGCAGGATCTCCATGGGGTGTGCGCTGCCCGCGGACAGGCGCAAAAAGGCGTTGGTGGTGGGGATCAGCTGGAGGGAGGAGGTGTTCATCACCACAAAGGTGATCATATCGGCGGTGGCCTCTTTGGGATAGCCCGCATCCTGTTCCATCTCCCGCATGGCGGCAAGGCCCAGGGGGGTGGCCGCGTTGCCCAGGCCCAGCAGGTTGGCGGCCATGTTCATGGTGATGGCCCCCATGGCCTTTCCCTTCCGGTCCAGACCCGGAAAAAGCCGCCCGGTAATGGGCAGAAAGGCCCGGCTGAGCATATCCGTCAGCCCGCTTTGCTGGGCGACCTTCATGACGCCGCTCCACAGGCAGAGGGTGCCGGTAAGGGAGATGGCCAGCTGGACGGCCTCGCCGCAGCCGGTCATGGCGGCGTTGGACACAAGGTCCATCCGCCCCGACACCGCCGCCGCCGCAATGGACAGCAAAATCATCCCGCCGATGACATAACTCATCATAGCACAGCACCCCAGACGCCCCATAGTCACTTTCAGTCTATTCGTGGCGCCGGGGGTTTATGCCGCAGTGCCGGGGGCCGGGCGGCGCCCCGTGCGCCCCCGTATCGGGCCCAAGGACCGCCGTCATTTTGGGGTGCGGCGGGCCGGCGGACAAAACGGCCCCGCTCCCCTTTCCATGGCGGATTGGGGGGCGGGGTCTTTCTGTGATAAAACCGAAACGGTCAACTCTCTCCTGGGGGACGCGGCCCTACCGGGCGGCCATCTGGGCGTATGCCTCCTTGGTCCGGGCGGGGGTAATGGCGGAGTCCTTCAGATAGGGGAATTTTTCCAGCACATAGTCCGGGGCATCCGCAGCGGGCAGCACCAGCTGCACGCCCACGGCGCCGTCCTCCCCCACCGGGGTCAGGTAAATAAAGCTGCTGTCGCTGACCCGGCC
>CALGIL010000366.1 GCA_937914895.1 uncultured Angelakisella sp. | reverse complement strand
GGGTGCGGGGGACAGGCGGCCGTCACCGACCGGCGGGGGCAGGATTTTCCGGTGCTCTGCCGGGGGCGGCAGTACGCCCAGCTTTTAAACCCCATCCCCCTGTGGCTGGGGGACCGCCAGGACGCCCTGCGGGGCCTGTCCTTTGTGGTGCTGCGGTTTACCACCGAATCCCCGGAGGACTGCGCCCGGCTGACCCGGATGTTTTTGGACGGGGAGCCTTATTTTGAGGGCCAGCAGCGCACCGGCGGCCTGTATTTCCGGGAGCTGTTGTAAGGGCATTTCTTTACGCCTTGGGGGTATAGGGAATGATTTCGCCGGACCTTTGCGTTTAAACCGCACCGTGCAGGGATTGACCGGCACCGGAAGGGCGGCCCTGCCCACATTTTTTCGCCAGCCGTCACAGAAACCCCCGCGCATGCGCCCGGGTTTTACCGTGGTTTTGTTTCCCCTGATGGATAATAGGACGCGCAGTTTTATACGGTCCCTTTGCGCCGTACCGCCCCGATGGAACGGAAGGCAGGCAAAACGACCTTTTAATTGCCGATTTCTTGTATATTGTAATCGTGTTTATACTTTTCGTATGATATTAAGGGGGCTCTGCCATGGAACTGCGGACCACCCGGGAGGGCGTGGCGAACCTGCGGACCTATCTGCGGACCTCGGGGATTTTTTCCCTCAACAATAACCCCTGGCTGCCCTCTTTGGACGACATCGGCTGCCGCTGGGAGGATATGGTGGACCTGGTGAACAACCGGGAGCTTTTCTTTTGCAAGCTGTACCGAAAGCGGAGCGTCTATCTGACCCCCGAAGTGTATTTTTTGCTGAAGGCCTGCTTTTGCCGCCCGCCCCTGACCCCCGAGGCCGGGGCCATTTATGGCTTTTTGCAAAGCGGCCCCGCCGAAAAGCCGGCCGCCAAGCAGGCGCTTTTTCTGTCCCCCAAGGCCTTTGACCGGGGTTTTGCCTTTTTGCTGGAAAACCTATATGTAACCGCCTTTATGGGGCGGCCCCTGGTTTCCTCCCCAGCCAACTCCTGGTTTGCTCTGGTGTACACCACAGTGGAAGCGTGGGAGGACGGCCTGCAAGCAGTCCCTGATACACCCGACGACCCCGCCCGGGCCGAGGCCCGTCTGCGGGACCTGCTGTCCCCCCAGCTGGATGACCGAGAGGTGGACCGGCTGCTGCACAAAAGGCCCGCAAAGGCGG
>CALGIL010000365.1 GCA_937914895.1 uncultured Angelakisella sp. | reverse complement strand
GTACTGCCGGACAAAGAACAGGACGTGGAGCGCAACATCCAGGGCATCCAGTTCTTTGTCCGGCAGTACGGCCTGCCCACCATCCTGATGCTGGTGCCCTCCTCCTCCGAGATCCAAAAGGACAAAAATCCGCCCTACGCCCCGGTTTTTGACCAAAAGGCCTTTATTGACGGGGTGTACGGCCGGCTGGCCGGCACCGCTTTGCCCATTGACGCCTACGGCGCGCTGGCGGCGCGGTCCGGGGAGTATATCTACTACAAAACCGACCACCACTGGACCACCGACGGCGCCTACGCGGCCTACGCCAGCGCCTGCGGGGCCCTGGATATTCCGGTGCGCCCCTATGACGACTTTGGGGTGCGGCAGGTTTCGGACAGCTTTTACGGCACCCTGTACTCCAAAAGCGGCTTCCGCTTTATCTCGCCGGACACCATCCGGGCGGTGTCCCCGGACCGGACCCAAAGGTACACCGTCTTTTCCCCCAAAGGCAGCCAGGAATACGACAGCATTTACTTCCCGGAGTTTTTGGAAAAAAAGGACAAGTACTCCTACTTTCTGGGCACCAACGAGGCCCTGGTCACCATTGAGACCGGCGCCGGAACGGGCAAAAGCCTGCTGATTTTTAAGGATTCCTACGCCCACAGCTTTGTCCCCTTCCTCCTGGAGGATTACGACCGCATCACCCTGGCGGATATGCGCTACCTGAACACCGGGCTGGACGCCGTGGGGGTGGAGGACTATGACCAGGCCCTGTTTTTGTACAGCGTGGATGTGTTCAGCCACCAAAACGACATCGGCAAGCTGCGCACCGGCCCCTGACCGCCACGGGCGGGGCCGAATTTGGCCGGATTTGCAGGAAAAGAAAATAAAAAATTCATCATCCGCCCTTGACATGGAGGGGTTTGGACGCTAAAATTTATAAAAGTCTTGGTCGCCCCTTTGGGGCGCCAGTCTTTTTCATAGGCGCCATCTCCGCAGACCGCAGAGATAGAGACGTGTCAGTGAATTGTGTTAAGGAGAATGGAAAATGAAAAAGATGATGAGCATCCTGCTTGCCCTTGCCCTGTCCCTTGGCCTTTTGGCCGGATGCGGCGGGGGGAACGGCACCCCGCCCCAAAGCGGCGGCGACAGCAGCGGCGGGGAAGAGGCGGCCCCCAAGGCGGCGGCCTTTAAGCTGGGCGGCACCGGCCCCCTGACCGGCGGCGCGGCCGTTTATGGCACCGCGGCCAAAAACGGCGCCCAAATTGCCGTGGATGAGATTAACGCCCTGGGCGGCATCCAGTTTGAGCTTCGGTACGAGGACGACGAGCACGACGCCGAAAAGGCCGTCAACGCCTACAACAAGCTGAAGGACTGGGGGATGCAGCTCTCCCTGGGCTCGGTGACCAGCACCCCCGCCGTGGCCACCAGCGTCAAAAACTTTGAGGATCGGATTTTTGCCCTGACCCCCTCCGCCTCCGCCATTGCGGTGGTCGAGGGCAAGGATAACGTGTTCCAGATGTGCTTTACCGACCCCAACCAGGGCTCCGCCTCCGCCCAGTACATCTTTGACAAGGGGCTGGGCACCAAGATCGGGATCATCTACAAAAACGACGACGTGTATTCCAAGGGCATTTACAACACCTTTGTCAGCAAGGCCGGGGAGCTGGGGCTGGACATTGTGTCCACCACCACCTTTACCGAGGACAGCAAGACCGACTTTTCCGTCCAGCTGACCGATGCCAAAAACAAGGGCGCCGACCTTATCTTCCTGCCCATTTACAACGAGCCGGCCTCCCTCATTTTTCAGCAGGCCAGGACCATGGGCTACTCCCCTCTGTACTTTGGCGTGGACGGCATGGACGGCATTTTGACCCTGGAGAATTTTGACACCTCCCTGGCCGAGGGCGTCATGCTGCTGACCCCCTTTAACGCCGACGCCACGGACGAGCGCACCACAAGCTTTGTCCAAAAGTACAAGGAGCTTTACAGCGAGACCCCCAACCAGTTTGCCGCCGACGGCTACGACTGCGTGTACGCCTACAAAGAGGCCCTGGAGGCCGCGGGCTGCACCCCCGATATGAGCGCCGCCGACCTTTGCCAAAAGCTCATGGGCGCCTTTACCACCCTCAGCTTTGACGGCCTGACCGGCGACGGCATGACCTGGGGCGCCACCGGCGAGGTCACCAAGAGCCCCAAGGGCATGGTCATTAAAGACGGCGTGTACGCCGGTATGGATTAACAGAAAGCAGCTGCCCTTTCAGCTGTTTTAAGCGGAGAGGGCTGCCGAGCAAACTCGGCAGCCCTCTTACTGATTTTTCAGTCAAAAGTCTCCCGCGGCGCGGCCCCCCTGGTGCGCTTTACGCGAGAAAAACGGGGTGTGTATCCATGACCTTTCTTTCCTATTTAGTAAGCGGACTCAGCCTGGGCAGCGTCTATGCCATTATCGCCCTGGGGTATACCATGGTTTACGGCATTGCCAAAATGCTCAACTTTGCCCATGGCGACGTCATTATGGTGGGCGCCTATGTCTGCTTTACGGCCGCCACCCGGTGGCATCTGCCCACCCTTGTGGGCGTGCTGCTGTCCATGGTGGTGTGCACCGCCCTGGGCGTTGTCATCGAGCGCCTGGCGTACAAGCCCCTGCGGTCCGCCCCCTCGCTGGCCGTGCTGATTACCGCCATCGGCGTAAGCTACTTTTTGCAAAACACCGCCCTGCTGGTGTGGGGCTCCAACTACAAGGTCTTTACCTCCATTGTGGGGGACGGCTCCGTCAAGCTATTCGGCGGCAGGCTGTCCATTCCGGTTATCGCCATTGTCACCGTGGTGGCCTGCGTCATCATTATGATCGCCCTGACCTGGTTTACCGGCAGCACCAAAATGGGCAAGGCCATGCGCGCCTGCTCCGAGGATAAGGGCGCCGCCCAGCTCATGGGCATCAACGTGGACCTGACCATCTCGGTGACCTTTGCCATCGGCTCCGCCCTGGCGGCCGTGGCCGGCGTGCTGCTGTGCTCGGCCTACTCCACCATGACCCCCACCATGGGCTCCATGCCGGGCATCAAGGCCTTTACCGCCGCCGTGTTTGGGGGCATCGGCTCCATCCCCGGCGCCATGCTGGGCGGAATCCTCCTTGGCATCATCGAAATTTTCGGCAAGGGCTATGTTTCCACCCAGCTCTCCGACGCCATTGTGTTTGCCGTCCTGATCATCGTCCTGCTGGTAAAGCCCGCCGGGCTTTTGGGCAAGCCGACAAACGAGAAAGTATGAGGTGGACGGCATGAAAAAAATCAGCGGGACCACCCGCACAAACCTGTTGACCTACGGCGCCGTCACCGCCGCCTTTGTCATCCTTCAGCTGCTGGCCGGGGGCGGGCACATCAGCTCCTCCCTCCGGGGCCAGCTGGTGCCCATCTGCGCCTATGTGGTCATGGCCGTGTCCCTCAACCTGACCGTGGGCGTCCTGGGCGAGCTTTCCCTGGGCCACGCGGGCTTTATGAGCATCGGGGCCTTTTCCGGCGTGGTGGCCTGCCTGGGGCTGGAAAACCTCATTCCCGCCGCGCCCCTGCGCCTGGCCGTGGCCATGGTCATCGGCGCGGTGTGCGCCGGGGTGGCGGGGCTGCTCATCGGCATCCCCGTCCTGCGCCTGAAGGGGGACTATCTGGCCATTGTCACCCTGGCCTTTGGCGAGATCATTAAAAACATCATCAACTGCCTGTATGTGGGCCTGGATGACCGGGGCCTCCACGTCAGCTTTCTCACCAATTCCGGCGACCTGCACCTTGCCCCGGGGGGCCGTGTCGTCATCGACGGGCCCATGGGCATTTCGGGCGTGGCCCCCATTTCCACCTTTACCGCCGGCTTCGTCCTGATTTTGGTGACGTTGTTTGTGGTCCTCAACCTTATCCACAGCCGGGCGGGGCGGGCCATTATGGCCCTGCGGGACAACCGCATTGCCGCCGAGAGCATCGGCATTCCCGTCACCAAGTACAAGCTTATGGCCTTTGCCGTCTCCTCCGCCCTGGCGGGGGCCGCGGGCACCCTGTACGCCATGAACTTTTCCACCGTCATCGCGGGCAAGTTCAGCTTTAACACCTCCATTTTGATTTTGGTGTTTGTGGTGCTGGGGGGCCTGGGCAACATGTGGGGCTCCATTGTGGCCGCCACGGTGCTGACCATCCTGCCCGAGGCGCTGCGGCAGTTTGACGACTACCGGATGCTCACCTACGCCATTGTGCTGATTCTGGTGATGCTGGCCACCAACAACCCGGCCTTTAAGGGCCTGCTGCTGCGGCTGCGGAACAAGCTGCTGCCGTCGGGGGCCAAAAAGAGAAAGGGGGGACGGGCGGATGGAATATCCTAAACGGCCCGAGATAAAGCTGGTGCCCGTGCCCTCCACCAACATCATCCCGGAGCGGGACGCGGACAAATTCCCCGTGCTGGACGTGCGCAACCTGGGGGTGGATTTTGGCGGGCTTGTGGCCGTCAAGGGCTTTAACATGGCCATTGGCTGCACCGAGATCGCCGGGCTGATCGGCCCCAACGGCGCGGGCAAGACCACGGTGTTCAACCTGCTGACCAAGGTGTACCAGCCCACCCACGGCACCATCCTCCTCAACGGCCGGGACACCCAGAATATGACCACCGCCCAGGTAAACCGGGCCGGCATTGCCCGCACCTTCCAAAACATCCGGCTGTTTGCCAACCTGTCGGTGGAGGACAACGTCAAGCTGGGCCTGCACAACCAGGTGCGGTACGGCATGTGGAGCGGCATTTTCCGCCTGCCCGGCTACTGGAAGGGCGAAAAGCAGGCCCACGAGCGGGCCATGGAGCTTTTGTCCATCTTTGACATGCAGGACCTGGCCGGCCACCGGGCGGGGTCGCTGCCCTATGGCGCC
>CALGIL010000364.1 GCA_937914895.1 uncultured Angelakisella sp. | reverse complement strand
TCTTTGGTACCTTTCCATTGCTGGAAAGTAACAAGCAAAAACCGGCCCACGCCGCGACCGGGGCGGACAACAGGAAATCTATATCCATAAGGCCCCGCCGGAGGCGTAGAGGTTTTGGGGTCACACCCCCAAAAAGTAGAGAAGCCATACTTCGGCTAAAAACAGCCCCTGCCGGGGGCGATAAAAAGGCATGGGACCACACCTCATATCGTAAAGAAGCAAACCTTTGATAAATCCAAAACCCCGCCCGCCAGGGCATCTATCCCCGAAGACTTTTGCTACTTTTGCCCAGTCAAAAGTGGGATTGCGAAGCAAATTGATACTAGTTGTCCAAATGCTATCATACCATGAAAGGATGGGAAAGAAAAGCCCACGGACTGCCAGCAAAGGAAAAAAGACAGAACTTGTCTTTTATCGTAAAATGCAGTATAATGAGAACGATTCCTTGGAGGTGTTATTGGGTGAAAATCGGGCTGGACATCGGTTCCACCACACTGAAATGTGTTGTCGTGGATGATGCGGGGACAATCCTGTTCCGGTCATATCAACGGCATTTTTCTTTAATCACGCAAAAAACAGAAGAGCTTTTGACCGAAATCAAAGAGACTCTGCCCGGCGCGGCGGAGGCTCCCGTTGTCATATCCGGGTCGGCGGGCATGGGCCTTGCCGACGACATGGGCATCCCCTTCGTGCAGGAGGTATATGCCACCCGCATTGCCGCCGGCCGGCTGGCCCCCGACACCGACGTGGTCATCGAGCTGGGGGGCGAGGACGCCAAAATCCTCTTCCTCTCCGGCGGGATGGAGGTGCGGATGAACGGCTCCTGCGCCGGTGGCACCGGGGCCTTTATCGACCAGATGGCCACCCTTTTGGGCGTCACCCCCGACGAGATGGACAACCTGGCCGCCAAGGCGCAAAAGCGGTATACCATCGCCTCCCGGTGCGGTGTCTTTGCCAAAAGCGACGTCCAGCCCCTCCTTAACCAGGGGGCCCAAAAGGAGGACGTGGCCTCCAGCATCTTTTACGCGGTGGTCAATCAGACCATTGCGGGCCTGGCCCAGGGACGGAAAATTGAGGGCGGCGTGCTGTACCTGGGGGGCCCCCTGACCTTCTTCCCCCAGCTGCGGGCCAGCTTTGACCAGACCCTGCACACCACCGGCCTGTGTCCTGAGGACTCCCTGTACTTTGTGGCCCTGGGCGCGGCCTTTTCCCCCGAGGAGGACGCCACCCTGTCCCAGGTGCTGGACCGCCTGTCCCACTACGAAAACCGCCAGCGCTACGCGGCCCTGCCGCCCCTGTTCCAGGACCGGGCGGAGTACGACGCCTTTGTGCGGCGCCATCAGGGGGACGCCGCCCCCCGGGCGGACGCCGAAACCTACAAGGGCCCCGCCTACCTGGGCATCGACGCCGGGTCCACCACCGTCAAGGCGGCGCTGGTCACCCCGGCGGGGGAGCTGCTCTTTACCCGGTACGAGGCCAGCAGCGGCAACCCGGTGCCCCTGGTGCGGGAGATGCTGTTGCACCTGCGCCGCACCTATCCGGACATCGACATCCGGGCCTCCGCCGTCACGGGCTATGGCGAGGATATGATCAAAAGCGCCTTTGGGGTGGACTTCGGCCTGGTGGAGACCATGGCCCATTTTGCCGCCGCCAAGGCTTTTTTACCCGATGTGGAGTTTATCATTGACATCGGCGGCCAGGACATGAAGTGCTTTAAAATCCGCGGCGGCGCGGTGGACAATATTTTTCTCAACGAGGCGTGCTCCTCCGGCTGCGGGTCCTTTTTGCAGACCTTTGCCCAGGCCCTGGGCTATTCGGTGGAGGAGTTTGCCCGGCTGGGGCTGCTGGCGCAGCACCCGGTGGATTTGGGCTCCCGCTGCACCGTCTTTATGAATTCCTCGGTTAAGCAGGCCCAAAAGGACGGCGCGTCGGTGGAGGACATTTCCGCGGGCCTTGCCATCAGCGTGGTCAAAAACGCCCTGTACAAGGTTATCCGCGCCTCTTCCCCCGACGAGCTGGGCCGCAGGATTGTGGTCCAGGGGGGCACCTTCCTCAACGACGCGGTGCTGCGCGCCTTCGAAATGGAAATGGGCGTCCAGGTCAAGCGCCCGGACATCGCCGGCCTGATGGGGGCTTACGGCGCCGCCCTGTACGCCAGGGACCACAGCCGTGCCGCCGGCGGCGGCCTTCTGCCCCTGGAGGCGCTGGAGCAGTTTACCCACGAGGTGCGCACCACCCGGTGCGGCCTGTGCGGCAACCACTGCCAGCTGACCGTCAACAACTTTGGCGGGGGGCGCCGCTACATCAGCGGCAACCGGTGCCAGCGCCCCTTGGGCAAGGGGGCCGACGACCAGTCCCTGAATCTTTACGAATATAAGCGGGAGCTTTTGTCCCACTATAAGCCCGTCCGCGGCCCCCGGGGGGTCATCGGCATCCCCATGGCCCTGAGCATGCTGGAGCTGCTGCCCTTCTGGCACGCCTTCTTTACCTCCCTGGGTTTTGAGGTGGTCACGTCGCCCTCCTCCTCCCAGGAGCTGTACCTCCGGGGGCAGGCCACCATTCCGTCGGACACGGTCTGCTATCCGGCCAAGCTGGTCCACGGCCACATCCAGTCCCTCATCGACCAGGGGGTGGACGTCATCTTTTACCCCTGCATGACCTACAACCTTAACGAGCAGATGGGTGACAACCATTACAACTGCCCCGTGGTGGCCTACTACCCCGAGGTCATCACCGCCAACATGCCCGACGCCGCCCGGGTGACCATGATTACCGACTACATTGCCCCCCATGACAAAAAGGAGTTTCCCGCCAAGATGCAGGCGGTGCTGCGGCCCCACTTTGGCAAGATCTCCCAGCGGGACATCCGCCACGCCATGGACCGGGCCTACGAGGAGTACGACCGCTGGTTTAGGCGGGTGCGCACCCGGGGCGAAGAGATTGTCGCCGAGGCCCGGCGCCGGGGGATGCCCATTCTGGTTTTGGCGGGCCGGCCCTACCATGTGGACCGGGAGATCAGCCACGAGGTGGACCGCCTCATCACCGAGATGGGGGTGGCGGTCATCACCGAGGATTCGGTCAGCGACCAGGTGGAAAAGGTCACCCTGGGGGTGCTTAACCAGTGGACCTATCACAACCGCCTGTATGCCGCCGCCCGGTATATCGCCGACCAGCCGGACATAAACCTGGTACAGCTGGTATCCTTCGGCTGCGGGGTGGACGCCATTACCACCGACGAGGTCCGGGAGATTTTGGAGTCGGAGGGCAAAATTTACACCCAGATTAAAATTGACGAAATTACCAACCTGGGGGCGGTGCGGATTCGCCTGAGAAGCCTGCTGGCCGCCGCCGAGGAGCGGGCCGAGCCCGCAAGGGAGGAGGTGCCGGTATGAGCCGGTACGAAAGGACCATTGAAAACAAGGAATTTACCCGGGAGATGCGGCAGACCCACACCATTTTGGTGCCCCAGATGTGCCCCATCCACTTTGGCCTGCTGGAAAGCATTTTGGTCCAAAGCGGGTACAACGTGGTGCTGCTGACCAACAACGGGCCGTCGGTGGTGGGGGAGGGGCTGAAATATGTCCATAACGACACCTGCTACCCCGCCCTGCTGGTCATCGGCCAGATGCTGGACGCCCTGGGCAGCGGCAAATACGACCTGGACCACACCGCCCTGCTCATCACCCAAACGGGGGGCGGGTGCCGGGCCTCCAATTACATCTTCCTGCTGCGCAAGGCGCTGAAAAAAGCGGGCTACGGCCAAATTCCCGTGGTGTCCCTCAATTTTTCCGGCCTGGAGAAAAACAGCGGCTTCCGGCTGTCCCTGGGGGACATCTGGAAGATGCTGGGGGCGGTCATTTACGGCGACGCCTTAATGATCCTCAGCAACCAGATCCGCCCCTACGAGGAGGACAAGGGGGAGGCCGACGAGCTGGTCCGGCGCTGGTCCGCACGGCTGACGGGGCAGTTTGAAAAGGGCAAGGGCTGCACCCCGGGCGACATGAAGCGCAACCTGGACAACATCGCCCGGGACTTTGCCGCCATCCCCTTCCGGCGCACCCCCAAGGTGAAAACCGGGGTGGTGGGGGAGATCTACGTTAAATACGCAAGCCTTGGCAACAACAACCTGGAGGCGTTTTTGGCCTCCCAGGACTGCGAGGTCATGGTGCCGGGGCTTATGGGCTTTTTGATGTACTGCGTGGATAACGGCATGCAGGACCACAAGCTGTACGGCGGCCAGCGGAAGAAGTATCTGCTCAACAAGCTGGCCATGTCCTACCTAAGGGCGGTGGAGGGCTGGATGATCGACGCCATCGCACGGTATCCCAACCTGGTGGCGCCCACCCCCTTTTACGAATCCAAAAAGCTGGCCGAGGGCATTATCGGCTTCGGCTGCAAAATGGGCGAGGGCTGGCTGCTGACCGCCGAGATGGTGGAGCTGGTCCACAGCGGGTACGCCAACATCATCTGCACCCAGCCCTTTGGGTGCCTGCCCAACCACATCTGCGGCAAGGGGATGATCCGCAAAATCAAGGAGCGGTACCCCCAGGCTAACATTGTGGCCGTGGACTACGACCCCAGCGCCACCCGGGTCAACCAGGAAAACCGCATTAAGCTGATGCTGTCCGTGGCCCGGGAGGAGCTGGCCCGGACAGAATCCGGGCCCCAGCCCGCCCGGGAAAAAGCCGCCGTGTGACCGGCGGACGGGATTTTTTTCCGGGGCTTCGTTGTTCTATACACTTTCTTCTAAAAATTTTGGCGTCTCTGGATAAAAATCCGGGGACGCCTTAGTTTTTTCTTGGAAAACCCCTTTGTTTATGATACAATATCGAAAGTCAGCAACTATCAAATAGTTCAGGGACTTCGCCCGGTGTACAAAGCCGATGCACCGGGCAAAATAGAGCAAAAGGAGAAACGATGTCCATGAATTACAAAGGAAACCCGGTCTCCCGGGGCATTGCCATTGGGGAGGCCTATTTGTACGAAGCGTTTGTACCGACCGTGGAGGAAAGCTTTATCCCCGCGGACCAGACCTATGAGGCCATCGCCCGGTACGAGGCGGCCAAGGAGAAGGCAAAAGCCGAGCGGGAGACCGTCCGGGCGCGGCTGAGGGGCGACGCGGAAAAGGCGAAAATTTTTTCGGCGCATATCGAGATCCTGTTTGACGAAGCCATGGAGGCGGACATCCGGGACGGCATTGCCAAGAAGCACCTGGCGCCGGACTGGGCCATCCATCAGGTGTATGAAAAGTATATGAAGATCCTGGGCGCGGCCAAGGACGACCTGATCCGGGAGCGGGTGGCGGACATGAAGGACGTCAAAAACCGCCTGCTGCGCTGCTGGCAGGGGGTGGAGGAGAAAAACCTGTCCAACCTGGAGCAGCCGGCGGTCGTGGTGGCCCGCGACCTGCTGCCCTCGGATACCGCCACCCTGGACCGCTCCAAGGTGCTGGCCATCGTCACCGAAATCGGCGGCGCCACCTCCCACAGCGCCATTATTGCCAGAAGCTATGAGATCCCCGCCCTTTTGGGCGTGGCGCAAATTACCAAAAAGCTGTCCAACGGCCAGCCCGTCATTGTGGACGCCCTGGACGGGGTCCTTATTGCCGACCCCACCGACGCCCAAAAGGCCGAGTACGACAAGAAAAAGGACGCCTATGCCGTCAAGGCCGCCGAGATTAAAAAGTACCTGGACGCAAAGCCGGTATCCCCCGACGGCACCCGGGTGGAGGTGGAGCTGAACATCGGCTCCGCCAGCGCCAAGGAGCTGGAGGGCAGCCGCTATACCGACGGCGTGGGCCTCTTCCGCACCGAGTTCCTCTATATGGGGCGGCCCAGCCTGCCCAGCGAGGAGGAGCAGTACGAGATCTATAAAAAGGTGCTGGTGGAGTTTGGCGACCGCCCCGTCATTCTGCGGACGCTGGACATCGGCGGCGACAAGGTGCTGGAGAGCATGGAGCTGCCCAAGGAGGAAAACCCCTTTCTGGGCAAGCGGGCCCTGCGCCTCTGCTTTGATAACCTGCCCGTCTTCAAAACCCAGCTGCGGGCCCTGCTGCGGGCCGCGGTCCATGGCAGCCTGTGGCTGATGCTGCCCATGGTGGGCAGCATGGACGACATCCGCAGGGCCAAGGAGATTATCGGGGAGGTCCGGGCGGACCTGGACAAAGAGGGCGTCCCCTACGGCAAGGACTACAAGCTGGGCATCATGGTGGAGATTCCCTCCATCGCCCTCATTGCGGACCTTGCGGTGCAGGAGGTGGACTTCTGCAGCATCGGCACCAACGACCTCACCCAGTATTCCACCGCCGTGGACCGGATGAATCCCGCGGTGAGCAAGTACTACCAGACCTTCCATCCCGCCCTGTTCCGGCTCATCGGTTTTGTGGTGGATGAGTTTGTAAAGGCCGGCAAGCCCGTGGGCGTCTGCGGCGAGATGGGGGGCGACCCCCTGGCCGCGGCGGTCCTTTTGGGCTTGGGCATGCGCCGCCTGTCCATGGGCATCGCCTCGGTGGCGCAGATTAAAAAGCTGATTAACGGCCTGGATATGGGCCACGCCGAGGAGATTGCACAAACCGTCAAAAATCTGTCCACCGCCGGCGAGGTGGAGGTTTACCTGAGGAAAGCACTGGCGGACATCCTTTGACAGACTGCCGCCAAAGCCAAAAATAAATCCCGAAAATCATAAGGAGGAACAGCAATGTATGCCAAAAAGACCACGGTAAAAAACCGCACGGGCCTTCACGCCCGTCCCGCCTCTGACTTTGTGTCTGCGGCCGGCAAGTTTAAGAACACCCAGATTACCATCAAGCGCGCCGGCGGGGACGAGGAGGCCAACGCAAAGTCCATTGTGATGCTGCTGTCCCTGGGCCTTTCTCAGGGCGAGCAGGTGGAAATTATCGGCAAGGGCGAGGAAGAAGTGGAGGCGGTGGACTCCCTTATCGCCCTCATCGACGGCGGCTTCGGCGAGTAATCATCCGACCACAAAAGGCGGGGCTTCGGCCCCGCCTTTTGTCGTACTTCATTTTCAGCAAGG
>CALGIL010000363.1 GCA_937914895.1 uncultured Angelakisella sp. | reverse complement strand
GACAGGAAAAGGCCCCCCTTTCCTGTCCCCAAAGACAGGAAAGGGGGCCTTTTTGCGGGGCCGGGGCGCGGCGCGCCTGATCCGGACCGGTTTTATTTGTGGTCCACAGAGTACATGTGCTTGATGAGCTCCAGCACCTTGTTGGAATAGCCCCACTCGTTGTCGTACCAGGCCACCAGCTTGACAAAGGTGTCGGTAAGGGCGATGCCGGCCTTGACGTCGAAGACGGAGGTCTCGGCGCAGCCGATGAAGTCGGAGGACACCACGTCCTCCTCGGTGTAGCCCAGAATGCCCTTCAGCTCGCCCTCGGAGGCCTCCTTGACGGCGGCGCAGATCTCTTTATAGCTGGCGGGCTTTTTCAGGTTGACGGTCAGGTCCACCACCGAGACGTCCAGGGTGGGCACGCGGAAGCTCATGCCGGTCAGCTTGCCGTTAAGCTCGGGGATGACCTTGCCCACGGCCTTGGCGGCGCCGGTGGAGGAGGGAATGATGTTGCCGGCCGCGGCGCGGCCGCCCCGCCAGTCCTTGTTGGAGGGGGAGTCCACCGTCTTCTGGGTGCCGGTGGTGGCGTGGACGGTGGTCATCAGGCCGTCGGCAATGCCGAACTTATCGTTGATGACCTTGGCCAGGGGGGCCAGGCAGTTGGTGGTGCAGGAGGCGTTGGAGACAAAGTTCATATCCGTGGTATAGGTGTTCAGGTTGACGCCGCAGACAAACATGGGGGTGTCATCCTTGGAGGGGCCGGTGTAAACGACCTTTTTGGCGCCGGCGTCCAGATGGGCCTGGGCCTTTTCCTTGGTGTAGAAGATGCCGGTGGCGTCCACCACATACTCCACGCCCACCTTGCCCCAGGGGATGTCCGCGGGGTTCTTTTCGGCAAAGAAGAGGACTTCCCGGCCGTCCACCACAATGGCGTTGTCCTTGTGGGAAACCTCGCCGCAGTAGCGCCCGTGGACGGTGTCATACTTCAGCATATAGGCGCAGTAGTCGGGGGTCATAAAGGGGTCGTTGACGCCCACCACCTCAAAGGTGTCGGGGTTTGCAACCGCCACCCGAAAAACCAGCCTGCCAATCCGGCCGAATCCGTTGATACCAATTTTAATTGCCATCACTGTTACACTCCTTTTTTGATTTAGGAATACAGGTATAGTGTACCTCATTTTTCCACAAACTACAAGACCTTGACAATTGTTTGACAAAAACTTTTTGCAACTTTGTGCCCCCGGCGCAAATCTGACGCCCCCAAACCCGGGAATTGTACAAAAAAACCAAACCCGGCGGCAAATCCGTCCACGGCGGCAGGCAACAATTGGCGCGGGGCGGTTCCCACCAAAGCCGGACCGTCTGCATATACTAAGGTAGGACGGCTCTGCCCCTTGGTTGTACAGTCATTACAACATCACAAAAAACCATAAAACGCGCGTGACATTTTGTGCAAAATGGGTTATATTAGAGACACTTATCATAATGTGGGAAAAACCGTCGAAACACCTTCTCCCGGGGATACAGATTGGAAAGAAAAGGAGTCAGTTATGACACAAGTCTCACCTCACGACGTCATGAAGGACCTGGCGGAACAGCTGGAGGACGCCAGCTTTCCGGTCGTAATCTGTGATCTTGAGCTTCGCATACAGTACCGCAACCGCTACGTCCGGGAAAACACCAAAGCCCTGGGTTTTCCCGGTGCCATAAACGCCATTGTCACACCCGACCAGATGGAGGGCATCATCAGCCGCCTGACGGCGGGGGAAAGCCTTCAGCTGGACACCAGCGTCGGCAGCCTGCTGGACACCAGCATCTCCATGTCCCCCCTGCACCAGGACGGCCTGGTGGTGGGCGTCTTTGTCACCATGGTCCCCAACACAGGGCAGTTCAACGAACCCTCCGACCTTGCCTCCAACAGCTCGGCCATTTTTTCGGCCAGCTTCCGCCAGCCCCTCACCGATATTTTTGCATCCCTGTCCGTCATGAACCGGAACCTTCAGATGAAGGGCGATCATTCCATGGACGAGTATCTCAGCACCATCAACCAGTCCGGCTATCAGATGCTGCGCAACACCACCAATATTATGCACCGGATGTCCTCCTTCTTCCCCTACCGGGCCGAGCCGGTGCTGGTGGATATTTGGGAGCGGCTTGCCGAGGTGCTGGAGGCCAGCTCCATCATCCTGCGCCAGGTGGGCATCCAGCTGGAATACCACCTGCCCGAGGACAGCGCCCTGGTCAAATGCGATTTTCCATCGGTGGCCAACGCCTTTGTCAACCTGCTGTCCAACGCCTGCCGCCACGGCAGCCAGGAGGGCTATATCACCGTCATGGGCAAGACCCTGGGCAGCTCCGTGCTGGTGTCCATTGCCGACCGCGGCCCCGGTATTTCCCGGGAATACGCCGAGCGGGTGTTTACCTCCTACTCCTCCAAGGGCAAGGACGGCATCCCCTATGCCGGGCTGGGCCTGGGCCTTACGGTGGCCCGGCAGATCATCCAGGAGGCGGGCGGGACCATCGCCATCAACAGCAGCCCCGGCCAGGGCACCACCGTGGTATTCAGCCTGCCCACGGTAGAGCAGGGCGAGCCCGCCCAGCGCCTGCCCATGGACTGCGGCTCCGCGGCCTATCTGCGGGACCGTTTTTCCACCGTCTATGTGGGCCTTTGCGACGTGGTTCCGCCCCCGGAGCAGTAAACGGCGCCGCGGCTTTCAGCACGTCCCATACAAAACCCCCGGGCAAGCCTACCGCTGGCCCCGGGGGTTTTTTGATTGCAAAATGCTTTCTTCCGCCCTGGCCTGGGCAATTTTAAGGTAGAACCTCATATCCTCCAGGGGAATTGTCCCACATCCCTCCTCCGCCTTATGCTCCAGCTTGTCCAGCAAATCCGTAATTTCGTGAAACAGCGTGACATACCCTTTTTGATAGTCCATGGGGAACCTCCTCCTTTATTTTGGTATATCTTATTATATCATTATCTAATGTTATAGTCTATATCTTTTCATGCCTTATTTGTCAGAATGGCATGAGGAGGTGCTGCCATTGTGATTCGGCTGGATGTACTGACCCATCTGGAGCGCATGGGAAAAACACGGTATTGGCTGAACAAGCAGTTGGGCATGAGCTACCAGAATTTTACCAAAATGATCAACAATCAAACCCTGTCCATTAAATACAGCACTCTGGAAACTCTCTGCCAGATTTTTAACTGCACGCCCAACGACCTGTTGATTTTTGACCCCGATACCCCGGACGAGCCCTGAGAGCAGGGCCCCAGCCTACCCTCCGGGGGCTTTTGATGCCCTGGCGGGCGGGGGCCTGCGCTGGCCGCTATGTTGGCCCAAGAGCCAAACCCCTTATCGCCTCCGGCGGGGGCTCATGGATATAGGTTTCCTGTTGTCCGCCCCGGCCGTACCAGGGGGTGCCTTTTTGTTTGTTACTTTCCAGCAATGGAAAGGTTCCAAAGATTGCCGGGGAGGCCCTATGGGGTGCTTCTTTTTATTGCCACGCTTTGTAACCGAGCCAACCTTTCCCCACTTTTGTCCGGGCAAAAGTGGCAAAACCCGCCGGGGGAAACCCCCGG
>CALGIL010000362.1 GCA_937914895.1 uncultured Angelakisella sp. | reverse complement strand
GGGTGCTTTCCCCGGTATACCCGTGGCTGATGCTGTTTTCGATGATGGGCTGCATAATCAGCTTGGGCACCAGGCAGTCCATGGCCTCCTGGGGAATTTCAATTTTGTATTCAAACTGCTCCCCCAGCCGGGCTTTGCGCAGCCGAAGATAATCCTCGATGTAGGCCAGGTTTTGGGCCAGGGGCACCAATATCTCCTGGCTTGTGTCCAGGGTATACCGCAGCATTTTGCTCAGGGAGATAATCATCTCGTAGGCCTGGTCCGGGTCGTCGTAGATGGCGTACTTGATGGTATCCAGCATATTAAACATAAAATGGGGATTAAACTGGGAGTGCAGCACCCGCATTTCCGCCGATTTTGTCTGGGCCAGCAGCTCCTTGTTCTTTTCCAGCAGCAGGTCGATTTCATCCAGAATGTTGTTAAACTGGGAGAGGTAGGGGTACAGCTCGTCCTGTTCGTCCACCGGGATGCGGGACAGGGTTCCCCCCTCCCCATACTGCTGCAGGGCTGAAAAGACACTGTCAAAGGGGGCCATCACCACCTTGGTGGCCTGAAAGCTGACGCGGTGGAGCATCAGAGCGATAAGGGTGATAAAGGCCGCCGTCAGGGCGATTTCGGTATAGACCACCGGCAGCAGATAGTCGAAGGGGGCGACGGAATGGACCCACAGCCCGGTATCCCCCAGGGGAGACTGGTGGAGGATGAAGTACTGGCCCCCGTACCGGCAGATGCTGCCCGCCACCTGCTGCGGCGCAAACTTGTTGTAGGGGTAGGTCAGCGAGATGCCCCCGGTATACACCACATGGCCGTTTTGGTTGGTGATGACCGTGCCGTGGTTGACGTCGGGCACATACTGCTCCAGGTTGTCCCGGGTAAAGAGAAAGGACAGCACCCCCACCTGCTCCCCGCCGCTGCGCACCGGGGCCGCCAGCACCAGAATGGGGCCCCTGCCCTGGCTCCACACCGAGGTCTCGGCCACCACATGGGCCACCGGCCCCCGGGCGTCCCGCAGCTTCCAGCAAAGCAGCACGTCCTCCGCGCTTTGGTAGGGGGATACCTGGCGGCTTTCCTCCGCCCGGTGGGCGCCGTCCAGGCTGGACAGCTGAAAGCTGACCGCAGGAAGCCGTCCGTTGCGGTACCGGTACAGCTCCTCAAACACCCGGCTGCGCCCCTCCCCCGACCGGACAAACCGGACGGTGTCCCTGCTTTGGGCCAGGGAGTCCAGGCCGTCGGTATAGTATTCCAGGCGCCGCTCCAGGGACTGGACCGCCTGCTGATTGTGGCGGTAATTGTCGGTATTGGCGGCCAGGGTAATGACCAGGGGCACCGCCACAATCACCACCGCGCTGATGACCAGCAGGGGGATAAGGATGGTGCGCACCAGCTTTGCGTGGATGGACTTATGATAAGGAAACAAATACCGGTTCATAGCCGCCGCTTTTCACCCGACCTTTCTTTCCTTTTATGATACCATAAAACTGCGGCGAAGTTACAGGATTTCCTCCGGGGGGTTTAGCGCCCTGCCGGGCGGGGCCGGTTTTAGCCAAAGTTATTTTTTTACTCTATGGGCCGCGGCCCCAAAGCCTCCTACGCCTCCGGCGGGGCCCCCTTTCTGCTGGCAGAAAGGGGGGAAAGAC
>CALGIL010000361.1 GCA_937914895.1 uncultured Angelakisella sp. | reverse complement strand
CGTGGGTCAGCTCGTCGCCCAGCTGGGCCAGCAGGTACTCCTTGGCCTGCTCCTCGGTAAAGCCGGAGATGCGCTCCAGCATCTCAAACTGCCGCTCCTTGACCTGCTCGGCCTCCTCCAGCTTCTTTTCGGCCTCCCGAATCTTCTGCTGGACGGTCTCTTCCTTCTTTTCCATGTTGTCGGACTTGCGGTCCAGGGTCTCCTCCCGCTGCTGAAGCCTGCGCTCCTGGCGGGTTACCTCGCTGCGGCGCTCCTTAATGTCCTTGTCCGCATCGCTTTTCAGTCTGAAGATTTCGTCTTTGGCCTCTAAAAGGGCTTCCTTCTTCTTGCTCTCTGCTGTTTTGATTGCGTCGCTGACCAGGCGTTTCGCTTCTTCTTCCGCACTGCCAAGCTCTGCCTCGGCGACTTTCATTCTATACTTAACGCCCAGCAAAAAGGCGATTACAGCACCAACAGCAAATGAAATCAGGCCGCAAACAATAAGCCATACATATTCAACCATCGTCGATTCTCCGTCCTCCTATCTGTTAGATTTTTGGATAAAATATACGAAAAGTCCCAGTAAAACAATAGAACATTCCTATAATTGCCCACATTATTGTATCTTTTTACTGTATAAAAGTCAATACGGCAGCGCCCGCCAAATCACTGTTTTTCGCACATTTTTACGCATTTTTACCCCGGCGGCAGCACAAAAAGGCGGTTGACAGCGGCGGCGTTCGGTGCTAGAATGCAGCTAATATCCTAAATGCGCAGACGGAGGACCCGCTTTTTTCCACGGTGCGGACCCCACAGAGAACCCCCGGCACAGGCTGAAACCGGGGGCAGGGCCCCAAAGGAACGCGCGGTACCACCTCCCGAGTGCGGTGCAGCTTTGGCGAACACCGCCGCTTCGGACAGCGTTATCATCCAATATCGAGTGGCGCGGGGCGTTTGTTCCGTGCAGCACAGGTGGAACCGTGGGACGTCGTCTCACCCTGTTTTGGGGTGGGGCGTTTTTTGTGTTTTCCGGCGGGCCTGAATCTCTGCCGGGCCCCCATCATCACGGGAATTTTTCGGCGCCGCCGGCGCCGCCCCATCAATTTACAGGAGGGAAACTTATGAAGATCACACTGAAGGACGGCTCCTATAAGGAGTACGACCATCCCCTGTCGGCGGGGGACATTGCCAAGGACCTGAGCATGGGCCTGTTCCGAAATGCCACCGCCGCCCGCATCGACGGCCAGCTAAGGGACCTGCGGACGGTGCTGGACCGCGACGCCGCTTTGGAAATTCTTACCTTTGACGACAAGGACGGGGCCTGGGCCTTCCGCCACACCACCTCCCACATTCTGGCCCAGGCGGTCATGCGGCTGTACCCCGGCGCCAAGTTTGCCATTGGGCCCGCCATCGACAACGGCTTTTACTACGACTTTGA
Source organism: uncultured Angelakisella sp. (assembly GCA_937914895.1). Lineage (GTDB taxonomy): Bacteria > Bacillota > Clostridia > Oscillospirales > Ruminococcaceae > Angelakisella. The sequence goes on along the minus strand of CALGIL010000361.1, from coordinate 4,633 downwards.
CGTGGAGACCCCCTTTACCCCCCAGGACCTGGAAAAAATTGAGGCGGAAATGCGGGCCATTGTCAAGGAGGACCTGGAGATTACCCGGTTTGAGCGGACGGTGGAGGAAGCAAGGGCGCTGATGAAGGACCAGCCCTATAAGCTGGAGCTGATTGAGGAGCACGCCGGCAAGGGGGAGGCCATCAGCTTTTACCGCCAGGGGGACTTTGTGGACCTGTGCGCGGGGCCCCACCTGTACAGCACCGGCCCCGTCAAGGCCGTCAGGCTTACCTCCTCCACCGGGGCCTACTGGCGGGGCAGCGAGAAAAACAAGATGCTCTGCCGGGTGTACGGCACCTCCTTTCCCAAAAAGTCCCTGCTGGACGAATACCTGGCGCGGATGGAGGAGGCCAAAAAGCGGGACCACCGCCGCCTGGGCAAGGAGCTGGGCCTGTTTACCATCCTGGACGAGGGCCCCGGCTTTCCCTTCTTCCTGCCAAACGGCATGATTGTCAAAAACCAGCTTATCGACTACTGGCGGGAGATCCACCGCCGCAGCGGCTACGACGAAATCAGCACCCCCATCATCCTCAACCGCCAGCTGTGGGAAAAATCCGGCCACTGGGCCCATTACAAAGAGAATATGTACACCACCGTCATCGACGAGACGGACTATGCCATCAAGCCCATGAACTGCCCCGGCAGCATCATGGTGTACGAGACCCAGCCACACTCCTACCGGGACCTGCCCCTGCGCCTGGCGGAGTTGGGCCTGGTGCACCGCCACGAGCTTTCCGGCGCCCTCCACGGCCTGATGCGGGTGCGGTGCTTTACCCAGGACGACGCCCATATCTTTATCGCCCGGGACCAGATTAAGTCCGAGGTCAAGGCGGCGGCCGCCCTGATTGACGAGGTATACAACCTGTTCGGCTTTAAGTACCACATCGAGCTGAGCACCATGCCCGAGGACCACATGGGCAGCCTGGAGGACTGGGACGCCGCCACGGGCGGCTTAAAGTCCGCCCTGGAGGAGCTGGGCAAGCCCTATATCATCAACGAGGGGGACGGCGCCTTTTACGGCCCCAAAATCGACTTTCACCTGGAGGACAGCATCGGCCGGACCTGGCAGTGCGGCACCATCCAGCTGGACTACCAGCTGCCCGAGCGGTTTGAGCTGGAATATGTGGGGGCCGACGGCGAAAAGCACCGCCCCATCATGATCCACCGGGTGGCCTTTGGGTCGGTGGAGCGGTTCATCGGCATCCTCATCGAGCACTTTGCCGGGGCCTTTCCCACCTGGCTGGCGCCGGTGCAGGCGCGGGTCATCCCCGTGTCGGAAAAATACGCCGACTACGCGGGCAAGGTATACCAGCGGCTTTTTGACGCCGGCGTCCGGGTGGAGCAGGACCTGCGCCCCGAAAAAATCGGCTACAAAATCCGGGAGGCCCAGCTGCAAAGGGTCCCCTATATGCTGGTGGTGGGCGAAAAAGAGGAATCCGACGGCACCGTGTCGGTGCGCGCCCGCCAGGACGGGGACCGGGGCGCCATGGATACCGGGGACTTTCTCGCAGGGCTTTTGGAGGAAATCCGCACCCGGGCCCTGTCGGTATAAAGGGGCACTCCCTTACTCCGCCGCGGGGCAAGCCCGGCAGTGCTTTCCACGGAAGAGGCCGGGACCTTTGGTCCCGGCCTTTTCCAATTTGGCCCGGTTTTTCCTTTTTTCGACAGGCCCACACAGCAAGTCCATCTTTCCCCCGCGTCTTCTTAACAGCGGGTTCACACAAAGCCCCGCGGCGCGCGCTACAATAAGGGGGATGGCAAACTTGCTTTTCCCCCCATAAAATGCTATAGTACCCATGTATACGCAGCCTTACCAGGAAAGGAGCTGACTGTCGTTGGCGCAGAAGCCCGAACTTGGCCGGACCGGCTGGAACAAATCTCCAGACGACCTGGCATATGAAGAACTGCTGGCCCAGTACGCCGCCCACACCGACGAAGACGCTCCTTCGGCCCCGGAATCCGCCGAGGCCAAGGAACCCCAGCAGAAAAATCAGGGGGGCTCTGTCTTTTCCCGGCTGATCCGGGATATTGGCAGCCCCAAAGAAGGAAGATATGCAAGGGGCCGCGCCTCCCATGCCGCGGCCCCGGCCCCCGCCGGGCAGGCCCCGGAGGAACACGCCCCCGCCAAGGTGCTCCCCTTTCCGGACCCGGCGCGGGAGGTCCCCGAGGCATCAGGGGCGGCAGCCCCGGACCAGGCCCCCGGGCAGGCCCCGGCCCCAAGGACGGACGAAGCCAGAGCCCCCTCCCCCGTCCTCTCCCAGTCCAGCGCGGCACTTCAGCTGGAGGTACCGGCCCCCCAGGCCGTCCCGGAGGCGGAAGCCGCCCCCGACGCCGAAGCAGTCCCCGAAGGGGAGGCCGCCCCCGCACCCGAGGCGGAAGCCGTCCCCGCGCCGGAGCTGCAGGTCATCCCCGCGCAGGCGGCGGAAAAGCCCAAACACAAAAGACAAAAGAAGCAGAAAACCCAGAAGTCCCTTCCCTTTGGGCGAAAGGCCCGGGAAGATACGCCGGCCCGGCCCGCACCGGCGGCCGCGGCGGCAAAGGCGGACCTGCCCGCCCCACGGGGGGCGGAGCCCGCTTTGGCGGCCGCCCCGGGAACGGCCCTGGCGCCCGCCGCCAAGCATGGGATAAACGTCCCGGCCCTGCGGGACCTGGGCCAGAGCCTTGTGGGGCAGGCCCGCCCGTATGTGGAGTGGGCCTACGATGAATCCTACTTTTTGGGGGTGCAGATCCTGCGGTCCACCCGCTCCCTGCGGCGGTGGGCCGGGGGGCTTTCTCAGGTGCTGTCCCAGCGGATTCCCGCCTTTTGGCAGCAAAAGCGCCAGCGCCTGACCTCGCTGTGGGAACGTTTTTCGGATTCCACCCTCTTCCCCTACCGGGACATCTCCCGGAAAACCGGGCAGCTGCGCCGGGATTTGACAGCCGCCAAGGCCGCGCGGGCGGAGGGGAACGCCCCGGAGAACCAGACCCCCCCGCGCATTGTCCGGCGGTATCTGGGGTCCTTGGGTCTGCCGCTTAACCGCATTGCCAACTTTTTGGCGCCCATTGTGGGGTGTACCATTCTGGCGGCCTGCGTCCTGTATTTCAGCAGTCTGACCTACGGCCTGTCGGTGGAATACTCCGGGCATCAACTGGGCTTTATCACCGACGAAAACGTCTTTTACGCCGCCCAGCGGTCGGTGCGGGAGCGTCTGATTGACGAGGAGTACCTCTCCCCCGAAAACAACCCTCCCTCCTTCCAGCTGACGGTGGTCCAGCCGGGGTCCCTGATGGACCAGGAGGCCCTGGCCAGCAAGATTTTAGAGGTATCCAACAACGAGGTGGAAAGCGCCGACGGCGTCTATGTGGAGGGGGTCTTTTTGGGCGCCGTCCAGGACGGCCGGGAGTTTTTGATGTATTTGGACGGCCTGCTGGAAAGCTACCGCACCGGCCGCGACCACGAGACGGTGCAATTTATTAAAAACATCTCGGTAAAAAACGGCGTCTACCCCACCAGCTCGGTGCGCAGCCTGACCGAGATCCGCGACACCCTTAACTCCGACCAGCCGCTGGAGACAGTGCACACCGTCAAGGAGGGCGAAAGCCTTGCCGACATTGCCAAGCGGTACAACACCAGCGAGGAGCAGATTTTGTCCCTGAACCCCGCCCTGAGCCGCCGGGTGGAGGCCGACGCCGATGCCGAGGCAAGCGCGGACGAGAAGGCGGCCACAGACACCGGCAGCGGCGACGGCGCCGCCATCCAGACCATGGTCTACGCGGCGGCACCCCTGGTCCAGGGGGAGGAGCTGCTGGTGAACCGGGTGGACCCGGGCCTTGGCATCCAGGTGACCTGGCGGGAGGTGTACGACGAGGAAATCCCCTTTGGCACCGACTATGTGGACAACAGCGACCGGGTGGAGGGCTGGCAGCAGACCATCTCCTCCGGCATCCCCGGCACCCAGGAGGTGACGTCGGACGTCACCTACGTTGACGGCGAAAAGGTCAGCGAACGCCGGGTGGACGTGGAGACGGTCCGCGATCCGGTGAACCAGCGTGTTGCCCGGGGCACCAAGGCCATCGTCATGCAGCTGACCCCCGGCGTGGACACCTCCGGCAGCTTCCTGTGGCCGGTGGAGGGCGGATATGTCAGCGCGGGTCTGTACGGATATGCATACCACACCGGCATGGATATTGCGACCCAGGCCGGCACACCCATCCGGGCCTCCCGGGGCGGGATTGTCACCACTGCCGTCAACTGGGTCCAGTGGCCCTACGGCAAGCAGGTGGTCATCAACCACGGCGACGGCTATATTACCCGGTACGCCCACATGTCCAGCGTGGCGGTCCAGGTGGGCCAGTATGTGGAGCAGGGCCAGTACCTGGGCGGCGTGGGCCGGACCGGCAACGCCACCGGAAACCACTGTCATTTTGAGATTAAGTATTACGGCCAGGTAATGAACCCGGCATCCTATATCGGGAATGTATATACGGGTATTTGGGGCTGGTAACAACCATCCAGGCAGCAAAGGGCGGAGCCATGGCTCCGCCCTTTGCTTTTATTCTTTTTTACCTTTTGGGGCGTGGTCCCAGCCTCCTTTGCCCTCCGGGGGCCTGTGTC
>CALGIL010000360.1 GCA_937914895.1 uncultured Angelakisella sp. | reverse complement strand
GTTTGGGGTCGTGCCCCATATTGTAAAGAAAGATAACTTTGGCTAAAATAGAAGTCCGCCCGGCAGGGCGAAAAGGGTTTGGCTCCTTGGACCAACATAGCGGCAGCGCAAGCCCCGCCCGCAGGGCAAAAAAAACCCGGAGGAATCCCCGGGGCAGTAAAAAATCAGAGACACAACAGAGGGGGTCTTCCAATGGAAGACCCCCTCTGCGGGTTTTGTTATTCGGCGGTCTCTTCTTCGACCGGGGGCTCCTCGGCGGCCGGCTCCGCAGGGACTTCGGGGGCCTCCTGGGCGGCTTCGGCCATGGACGCCTCGGCCTCCTGGTCCTCGGCCAGCAGCAGCGCCTTAATGGACAGGCTGGCGCGCTTGCGCTCGTAGTCCAGCTCGGTAATCTTGGCGCGGACCACGTCGCCCACCTTCAGCTTGTCGGAAACCTTCTCCACCCGCTCCCTTGCAATCTGGGAGATGTGGATGAGGCCGTCGATGCCGGGGATGATCTGGGCAAAGGCGCCAAAGGCGGTAATGGACATAATCTTGACTTCCACAATGTCCCCAACCTGGTGGATTTCCTTGATCTTCTCCCAGGGGTTGTCCTCCGCCTTTTTATAAATAAGGGAAACCTTCTTGTTTTCGGTATCGATGTCCTTGACGGTGACGGTGATGACATCGCCGATGCTGACCACCTCGGAGGGGTGCTTTACCCGCAGCCAGGTAAGGTCCGTCAGGCCGATGCGTCCGTCCACCCCGCCCAGGTCCACAAAGACGCCAAAGTTGGTGATGGACTTGACGGGGCCGGTATACTCCCTGCCCACTTCCACTTCTTCCCAGAAGGTCTTGGCAAGCTCCTCCCGGCGGGCGCGCTCCACCGCGCGGATGGAACCCAGCGCGCGGCGGCGTTGGCGGTTGGTCTCCAAAATCTTAAACTGCACTTCCTTGCGCAGCAGGGTGTTCAGGTCGCCGTCGCGGGGCACCCCCGACTGGGAGGCGGGCACAAAGACCTTGACGCCGCTGGTAAGCACCAGCAGGCCGCCCTTGATGACCTCGGTGACAATGCCGGTCAGGATCTCGCCGGTCTCGCCGGCGGCCATGACCTTTTCAAAGCCGGCCGCGGCATCCAGCCGCCGCTTGGACAGCATAACGGTGCCCTCGACGTCGTTGACGCGGACCACCTGCAGCTCGATCTCATCCCCCACCTTCACCAGGTCCTCCGGCGCGGCGCCAGGGTCGTCGGTCAGCTCATGAAGGGGCACGTATCCGGCATGTTTGGTCCCGATATCAACGGCAATCTCATTGGGTTTGATGCTGGTTACAACGCCCGTGACCTTCTCCCCGTTATATGTACTTTTGAAGGACTGATCCAGCATCTCCTCAAAAGTCATGTCGTTGTTGATGTTATCCAAATTGCTCATGGAACGTTGAACCTCCTTAATGATACAAACCGGTGTCGAGGCGCCGGCGGTAATTCCAACCAGGGACGCGCGGGACAACAGGGCGTAATGCCCCGCCAGATCTCCGGCGTCCTCCACCAGCACCGACGGGCATTGCTCCTGGCAGATGTCCAGCAGCTTGGTGGTATTGGAGCTGTGCCGTCCGCCGATTACAACCATGACATCGGCTTGTTTGGACAGGGATAACGCGGCGGCTTGTCTTTTCTCCGTAGCCTTACATATTGTATCAAAGATTTCTAGGTTTGTACACCTTTTTTTCAACGAAATGATGATTTTATGCCACCTTGAGGTCAAAAACGTGGTTTGCGCCACCAGGACAAAATGGCGTTTTGACAGATCTCCCCATTTATCCAGGAGTTTTTCGGCCTTGTCCTCGTCCTCGACAACATAGCAGGGCGCGGTGCAATGGCCCACAATGGCCTCCACCTCGGGGTGGGCGGGGTCCCCCGCCACCAGCACGGTAACACCGGGGGGCTGGGCGGACACAATGCGGTGAATTTTGGCCACATAGGGACAGGTGGCGTCCAGGACGCGCAGGCCCCGGTCCTCCAGGCGGCGGATGACGCCGGGGGCCACCCCGTGGGAGCGGATGACCACGGTGGCGCCGGGGGGGCAGTCCTCGGGGGTGTCGGCGGTGGTCACCCCCTGGGCGGCCAGCTCCTCCACCACATGGCGGTTGTGGATGATGGGCCCCAGGGTGCAGACGGTACGCCCCGCAGCCGCCTCGTCCCGGACCATTTTGACCGCCCGGGCGACGCCGAAGCAGAACCCCGCCGAATCAGCCGTCTGAATCTTCATGCAGGTCCTCCCGCAGCCGGTTGACCTCCCCGGCGATAAGCTTGCTGACCCGGCGCAGGGAGGCCGGGTTTTCCTCGTCCTCAAACCCCAGCGCCCCATAGGGGATGGGGTCGCCGAAGCGCACGGTCAGCCTGGCCCGAAAGCCTTTGCCGCCGCCGAAGGAGATGCCGCAGGGGATGATGTCCGCCTTGGTCTGCCGGGCGATAAGGGCCGCCCCGGACTTTGCCTTCATGGGACCGCCGGAGCGGTTGCGGCCGCCCTCGGGGAAGAGGGCCACCAACCTGCCCTCCCGGATCAGCTCCACCCCCTTATGGATGGCGCCCATATCCCCGGCGCCCCGGTTTACGGGAAACACCCCCAGCCAGGAGAACAGGTGGCGGAGGAAGAAGTTTTGAAAAAACTCCTGCTTGGCCATAAAGTACACCTGACGGCGCAGCCCGTGGGCCAGGATGACCGGGTCCTTAAAGTACCCGTGGTTGGCCACAATGAGGTAGCCCCCTGCGGCGGGGACCTTTTCGCGGCCGATATAGGTGATGTGATACACCATGCCGAAGATAACCCTGGTCACCCAGTAGGCAAAGCAATAAAACGGTGTCATGAGCCCATGCGCTCCTTTATGTGTTCGATAATCAGACGCACCGATTCGGCAAGATCCATGTCGGTGGTGTCGCAGACCCAGGCGTCCGGGGCTTTGCGAAGGGGGGCCGCCGCCCGGTGGGAGTCGTTGTAGTCCCGCTCCCGCACCTCGGCCAAAATGGCCTCATACTCCACGTCGTGGCCCTTTTCCTTCAGCTCGTTATACCGGCGTGCGGCCCGCACCTGGGGGGAGGCGGTGAGAAAAATTTTGACGTCGGCGTCGGGCAGCACCACGGTGCCGATGTCCCGGCCGTCCATGATGACGCTGCCCCGCCGGGCCAGGTCCCGCTGGAGGTCCAGCAGAAAGTCCCGCACCTGGGGGATGGCGGACACGTTGGACGCCGCCATAGAGGCCTCCGGCTGGCGGATGGCCTGGGAGACGTCCTCGCCGTCCAGATAGATCCGCTGGCCCTCCCCGGTAAAGCGCAGGCTGACGTGGATGTCCGGCAGCAGGGCAATCACCCCCGGCCAGTCGGCGGTATCCACCCCCCGGCGCAGGGCGTACACCCCCACGGCCCGGTAAAGGGCCCCCGTATCCACATGGATAATGCCCAGCTGTTTGGCCACCGCCTGGCAGACGGTGCTCTTCCCCGCCCCGGCGGGGCCGTCCAGTGCAATTGCAATCATGGGTTCTTGGGTTCCTCCTGTAAAAGGATTTGCGCCGCCGCGCCCCGGGCCGCCGCCCGGCCGGTGCAGAAGGCGATTTGTAAATTGTAGCCGCCGGTATAGCCGTCAAGGTCCAGCATTTCCCCGGCGAAGTAGAGGCCCCCCACCAGCCTGGAGGCCATGGTTTTGGGGTCCACCTCCTCCAGGGCGACGCCCCCGGCGGTGACCACCGCCTCCTCCATGGGCCCCAGACTGAGGGGATGCAGCGGAAAGCCCTTGACCGTCTCCGCCAGCCGGAGGCGCTGGGCCCTGGTCAGCTGGTGCCCCTTGGTATCGGGGGGAATGGCGCACAGCGCCAGCACCACCGGCACCATGGCCCGGGGCAGCAAAAGGCGCAGGGTGTTGCCCAGGTCCCGGTTTTTGTTGTCGTCCAAATCCCGCAGCAGCCGAGCGTCCAGCTGCTCCGGCGTCAGGCCGGGCTTGAGGTCCACGGCCATGGCATAGTCCCCGGCGGCGCCGTCCATGTAGGCGCTGGCCGACAGCACCAGGGGGCCGGATACCCCGGTGTGGGTAAACAGCATCTCCCCCAGCTCCTTGTACAGGGGTTTTTTGCCCCCCTGCCGCCAAAGGGACAGGGCGACGTTTTTTAAGGACAGCCCCGACAGGTCGGCGCAGAAGGGGTCGCGGCAGTCCACCCGGACAAGGCTGGGGCGCAAAGGGGTAATGCGGTGCCCCGCCTGGCGGGCCAGGCCGTACCCGGACCCGTCGGAGCCGGTGGCGGGATAGCTCATGCCGCCGGTGGCCAGCACCACCGCCGCCCCGGAAAGGACGGACCCGTCCTGGCAGCGGACGCCGGTCACCCGGTCCCCGTCCATCACCAGGGCCCGGGCCCTGCCCTGGCGGATGCGGACGCCGGATTCCCGGCAAAACCGCGTCAGGGCGTCGGCCACATCCATGGCCCGGTCCGACACCGGAAACACCCGGCGGCCCCGCTCGGTCTTCAGGGGCACCCCCAGGTCCTCAAACAGCGCCATGGTGTCCTGGGGCGTCCACCCCCGGATGGCACCGGACAAAAACTTGGCCCCCCCGTGCACCTCGCGCAGAAATTCCTCGGGGGTGCAGTTGTTGGTCAGGTTGCACCGCCCCTTGCCGGTGACCAGGATCTTGCGGGCGGGGCGGGCCTTGGCCTCCGCCACGGTGACGGCGCAGCCCGCCCGGGCGGCAAAGCCGGCGCACAGCAGCCCCGCCGCGCCGCCCCCCACCACCAGCACCTGCCGGGGGTCGCTCATGATTTGGGCTTCTCCTGGGTTTTTTCGTACACGTTGTATTCCTCCCAGATGCCCTCCAGCATATTGTAGGTATTGGCCACCTCGTCCTTTTTCTTCATGCCCACCGCCACAATAATGGCGTTGACCAGGGACAGGGGTGCCACCAGGGAATCCACAAAGGAGGCCATCTCGCTGCGGGCCAGCAGCACAATGTCCGCGGCCTCGGCCAGGGGGGCGCTGTGGCTGTCGGTAATGGCAATCACCGTGGCCCCCTGGCTCCCCGCGTACCGGGCGGCCTTCAGGGTCCGCTGGGAGTACCGGGGAAAGCTGAAGGCGATAAAGACGTCGCCCTTGCCCACGCGCATCATCTGCTCAAAGGTCTCGCTGGTGCTGTTGGTGTTGACACAGCGGACATGGGGGAAAATCTGGTTGAAGTAAAAGGCCATAAAGGTGGACAGCACACTGGAGGAACGGATGCCCAGGATGTAGAGGTCCCCGGCGCCGATGATGGCGTCCACCGCCCGGTCAAACTGGTCCCGGTCCACCTCGTCCAGGGTGTGGCGGATTTTTTCGCAGTCCTGGGACAGCACCCGGGTCAGCACGTCGGCGGACCCCATGTGCTCGCTGACAATCTCCATCCGCTGGACGGTGGTCAGGCGGTTGCGGATGATCTCCTGCAGGTTCTTCTGCAGCTGGGGATAGCCCTCGAACCCCACCTCGGTGGCGAAGCGGACCACGGTGGATTCGCTGACCCCCACCGTCTTGCCCAGCTTGGCCGCGGTCATAAACGCGGCCTTGTCGTAGTGCTCGGCGATGTATCTGCCAATGCGTCTTTGTCCCTTGGAAAACCCGGGCATGCCATCCTCGATGGTGGTCAGCAAATCTTTTGCCATATCCTTCGTCCGTCCTTTTTCCATATGATCGCCCCGCAGGGTGCTTCGCTACGCTTATTATACCGAATTTTCCGCTGCAAGGCAATGCAAAAACCCGTGGGACCCAAGTTTTTGCAGGGGGAATACCCACCCCCTGCAGTTTTGCCCCCGTCCCATGGCGGGATGCAGACGATTCTGTAAACTTTTTATGACCCCCCTTGATTTTGCCCCCCAAGTGGGCTATACTGAATCCAATACGTTGGCACTCTTCTATGCAGAGTGCCAAACATCACGTCAGAGGGAGCTGGTTCTGTGGCACTGCGGCAGTTTAAGGCGGAATCCAAACGCCTGCTGGATCTCATGATCCATTCCATCTACACCCACCGGGAGATTTTTCTTCGGGAGCTGATTTCCAACGCCAGCGACGCGCTGGACAAGCGGTACTTTCAAAGCCTGAGCCAGGGGGGCACCGGGCTGACCCGGGAGGAGCTGGAGATCCGCCTGGACATCGACCGGGAAAAGCGCCTGTTTGTCATTACCGACAACGGCGTGGGCATGACCCGGGAGGAGCTGGAAAAAGACCTGGGCACCATTGCCAAAAGCGGGTCCCTGGATTTTAAGGAGAAAAACGCCGAGGCCGAGGACGTGGACATCATCGGCCAGTTTGGCGTGGGCTTTTACTCCGCCTTTATGGTGGCCGACCAGGTGACGGTGGAAAGCCGGGCCGCCGGCGCCGATGACGCCTGGCAGTGGACCTCCAGGGGCAGCGACGGCTACTCCGTCTCCCCCTGCGGCAGGGAGGATGTGGGCACCCGCATCACCCTGACCATCAAGGAGGACACCGAGGAGGAGCATTACAGCGAGTTTTTGGAAAAGACCACCGTGGAGGGGCTGGTGCGGCGCTACTCCGACTACATCCGTTACCCCATCCGGATGATGATGGAGCACAGCCACAAAAAAGAGGATTCCGACGAGTACGAAACCGTGTCGGAGCTGGTGACCCTGAACACCATGGTGCCCATTTGGCGCAAGGCCAAAAGCGAGGTGACCGACGAGGAGTACAACAGCTTTTACAAGGAAAAGTTCCGCGACTTTCAGGACCCCCTCCTCATGATCCACTCCCGGACCGAGGGCAGCGCCACCTACAACGCCCTGCTGTTCATCCCCGCGGCGGTGCCCTACAATTATTACAGCAAGGATTTTGAAAAGGGCCTGCAGCTGTACGGCAGCGGCGTGCTGATTATGGACAAGTGCGCCGACCTGCTGCCCGACCACTTCAGCTTTGTCCGGGGCCTGGTGGACTCCGAGGACCTGTCCCTGAATATCTCCCGGGAAATGCTCCAGCACGACCGCCAGCTGCAGCTGATCTCCCGCAGCCTGGAGCGCCGCATCCGCGGCGACCTGCAAAAGCTGCTGAAGGAGGACCGGGAGAAGTACGAAGCCTTTTGGAAAGCCTTTGGGCTGCAGCTGAAATACGGCGTATACAGCAGCTTTGGCCAGCTGAAGGACAGCCTTGCGGACCTCCTGCTGTTTCATTCCTCCACCCAGGGGGGCCTTGTGACCCTGGCGGAGTACCTGGACCGGATGAAGGAGGGCCAGACGGCCATCTATTACGCCTGCGGCGGCAGCGTCCAGGCCATCGACCACCTGCCCCAGACCGAGCTTGTCAAGGACAAGGGGTACGAAATTCTTTACCTTACCGACGATGTGGATGAATTTACCCTGAAGATGATGCACCAGTATGGGGAGAAGGATTTTAAGTCCGTGTCCGACCCCGACCTGGGGCTGGAATCCGACTCCGAAAAGGAGACCCTGAAGGAGGAGACCGAGGCCCGCAAGGAGCTGCTGGAGGCCATTAAGGAACGCCTGGGGGGCAAGGTTTCCTCGGTTACCCTTACCTCCCGGCTGAAAAGCGCCCCAGCCTGCATCACCGCCGCCGGCGATTTGAGCCTGGAGATGGAAAAGGTGCTGGGCGCCCTGCCCGGGGAAAACGCCCCCAGGGCCCAGCGGGTGCTGGAACTGAACCCGGGGCACCCCGTCTTTGAAACCCTGTGCCGGCTGTTTGAATCCGACAAGGAAAAGCTGGGTACATACAGCCAGCTTTTGTACGACCAGGCCCTGCTGCTGGAGGGGCTGCCCATTGAGGACCCGTCGGACTTTGCCCAGCGGATCTGCGGGCTGATGGTATAGGGGCGCCGGGCGCCCGCCCCGCCCATGGCGGGGATATGCGGAAAGGGGAGCTGTTTATGGAGGACCGCGCGCAAACGGCCCGGGAGCTGCACGAGCAAAAGTACAACTGCGCCCAGGCGGTGGCCTGTGCCTACTGTGACCTGGTGGGCATGGACCGGGAGACTATGTTCAAGGTATCCGAGGGCTTTGGCGGCGGCATGGGGGGCTTTGAGCAGGTCTGCGGGGCGGTGTCCGGCGCCGTCATGCTGGCGGGGCTGAAAAACAGCTCCGGCGCCCCCGCCGACCCACCCACCAAGCAGGGCACCTACGCCCTGGCCCGAAGGATTTTACAAGCCTTTGAGGAAAAGAACGGCTCCCTCATCTGCAAGGAGCTAAAGGGGATGGAAAGCGGCTGCGTCCTGCGATCCTGCCCCGGCTGCATCGAGGATGCCTGCCGCATTGTGGAGGATGTGGTGTTTGGCGCGCCCCGGCCCATCGAATAACCCGCTGCCGCAGAACAGCCGCCCGGACCAATTGGTCCGGGCGGCTGTTCTGCGTTCATCAGGCTGCTTGGTCCTCACGGAGATAAATCCCGTAGCCCTCGCCGGTGATGGCCCCGCTGCTGCCCGCCTCACCGATGGGGTCGCCGGGCTCCACAAAGCGCCTCCGGCAGATTTTTAGGGTACGCGATAGCCAGCAACTATACACTAGCTTTGAAGCCGCGCC
>CALGIL010000359.1 GCA_937914895.1 uncultured Angelakisella sp. | reverse complement strand
GCTTGTCACCTCCAGCAAGAGCAAAGAGTGGCGCTACATCATCACCGATTCCCCGACGTAAAAACCACCCCCCAAGAGTCCGGCGATGTCTTGGGAGGCGGTTTTGATTTTATATCGGAACAAAGGATTAAAACGACGACTCAAACCGGCCGGCGGCAGTCGTTCCGGGCTGAAAAAAGAGGGGGCATACGCGGCGGAAGCGCCGGTTTTTTCGCAGGAGCCGCAGGGGCACTTGATTTACAGTTAGAATTCCTCCCGCCGCCATAGGATATTCTCCGCCGCAAATTTTTTGGAGGCCTGGCGGCTGCCAGTCGGCCAGCGGGGAAAAGAAGAAGTCACAAGACATACCGCCCACCCCGCTTTGGGCAGGGGGACTGCCGCAGATACGGGCCCCGTAAAATGACAAAGGCCTGCCGGGTAATAACGGCCCGGCAGGCCGGAACTGTGTGTTTGTCGGACCCTTAGGAGGTTTGGGATATGCCGCCGGAGGGCCCCGACGGCCGGTTTGCCAGCAGTACGCCGTTGATGCCCACATGGCCGCCGTCGTTGACGTGGTAGACAAAGCTGACCTGGCAGCCCAGGTCGCTGCTGATGGCCCGGTAGTTGTCGCACAGGGTGCGGCAAAGCCGGGCCAGAGTTTCCCGGGGGCGGTCGGGCCCCTCCAGCTGAAGGGTCACAAAACCGCCGTCCAGTTCCTCACCGTTGACATACAGGGTGTTGTATTCCTGAAAAAAGACCTCCACCGTGGGGACGGCCAAAAGCTCCCGGACGCTGTCCGCAAAGCAGCGGGCAATCCTTTGCTTGCTGGGTCGGTCCAGCCGGGTCGTCAGGATGCGGATGCTTGGCATGGTCATCACTCCTTTTACACGCCCATCAGCAAAGCTTCCACCCATAACATACCATTACGGTCTACTTAAAACAACAAGATTGTATGGCCCATCTGTTAAAAAACTGCGCAAAAAGAATTCCGGCGCCGCAACAGGGACAAACGGGCGCCGGCGGTGCTGGGGCGGCCGGGTTTTTCCCTGTCGCGGGGGGTCAGGAGGCCCGCTTTTTGGCCGCGGGCTTTTTTTGCCTGTCGGGGCGGTTGGCGCACAGGTGCCCCAGGGGGCAGACAGCGCACTGGGGCCGTCGGGCAATGCAGACCTCCCGGCCAAAAAAGACCAGTCGGTGGCAGAAGTTGTTGGATTTTCCCGGGGGCAGCAGGGGCCGCAGCTGGTTTTCGACCTTAAAGGCATCCTTGCTGTCCGTCAGGCCCAACAGGTTGGTGATGCGGATGCAGTGGGTGTCGCAGACAATGGCGGGCTTGCCATAGACGTCCCCCACCACCAGGTTGGCGGTCTTGCGCCCCACCCCCGGCAGCTTGGTCAGCTCCTCCACCGTGTCGGGGACGACTCCGCCGTAATTTTCCATAAGCATCCGGCACATGGCGATGATGTCCCGTGCCTTGGTTTTATACAGGCCGCAGGACCTAATCAGTGCCTCGACGTCGGGCAGCTTCGCCACGGCAAAATCCGCCACGGCGGGGTAGCGGGCAAACAGGGCGGGGGTTACCAGATTCACCCGCTCGTCGGTGCACTGGGCCGCCAGCCGGGTGGAGATGAGCAGCTCATAGGGGGCCCCGTAGTCCAGGGAACACATGGCCTCGGGATAGCGCTCCTCCAAAATCCGGATGCACTCCAGGGCCTTCTGCTTTTTGGTCATGGCCGGTCTCCTTTGTAAGGGATGATAGCTCCATTGTAGGCCCCCGCCCCCGCCTTTGTCAAGAAAGGGAGAAATTTGCCGGCGGCCTTTGTTTTTGCCCGGGCTTATGCTATCATAAAAGCCATCCGGCAGGCAGAAGGGGGACAAGGATGGCATGAGGCAGATTGAAATTTTTGACACCACGCTCCGGGACGGGGCCCAGGCCGAGGGCATCAGCTATTCCCTGGAGGACAAGCTGAACATCACCCGGCGGCTTTGCCGCCTGGGCCTGCGGTTTGTGGAGGCGGGCAATCCGGCCTCCAACCCCAAGGATATGGAGTTTTTTCGCCGGGTGGGGGAGACGGACACCGGCGGCACCGACCTTGTGGCCTTTGGCGCCACCCGGAAAAAGGGGACCCGCGCCCGGGAGGACGAGGGCTGCCGCAGCCTGCTGGCGGCAGGGACAAGGTGGGTGGCCGTCTTTGGCAAAAGCTGGGACCTCCACGTTGCCGACGTGCTGCGCACCACCCCGGACGAAAACCTGGCCATGATCCGGGATACCGTGGCCTTTTTGCGGGCAAACGGCCGGGAGGTCATCTTTGACGCGGAACACTTTTTTGACGGGTATAAGCACAACCGGGAGTACGCCTTGCAGACCATCCTGGCCGCCCGGGAGGCCGGGGCCTGCCGGGTGGTGCTCTGCGACACCAACGGCGCGGGGTGCCGGTGGGCATCCACCCCCACAACGATGTGGGCTGCGGGGTGGCCAGCGCCCTGGCGGCGGTGGAGGCCGGCGCCGTCCAGGTGCAGGGCACCCTGCTGGGCTTTGGGGAGCGGTGCGGCAACGTCAACCTGTCCACCGTCATCCCCAACCTCCAGCTGAAGCTGGGGTACGACTGCATTCCCCGGGAAATGATGCCCCGCCTGACCAAGACCGCCCGGTATGTGGCGGAGGTGTCCAATGTGCCCCTGTCCTCCGGCATGCCCTATGTGGGCAAAGGCGCCTTTGCCCACAAGGGGGGAATGCACGTGGATGGCGTTACCAAAAACGCCGCCTCCTTCGAGCATATCCCGCCCCAGGCGGTGGGCAACACCCGCCAGGTGCTGCTGTCCGAATTTTCCGGCCGAAGCGCCCTTTACGCAAAGCTCCGGGAGCTTGACAGCACGGTCACCCGGGACAGCGGGGTTACCGAGGAGCTGGCCGAGGACCTGAAGCGGCTGGAATACGAGGGGTACGCCTTTGAATCGGCCGGGGCCAGCTTTGAGATTTTTGCGCTGAAGCACCTGGGAAAGTACCAGCCCGCCTTTACCCTGGACTACTTTAAGATTTTGGGGGAGCAGCCGGCGGTCAACGTGGCCCGCTCCTGCCTTGCGGTGGTTAAAATCCAGGTGGGGGGCAAAACCGAGATCACCTCCGCCGAGGGGGACGGACCGGTCCACGCCCTGGACAGGGCCCTGCGCCAGTCCCTGGAGGGGTTTTATCCCTGCCTGTCCCAGGTGCGGCTGATCGACTACAAGGTGCGGGTGATGGAGGGCCGGGCGGCCACCGCCTCCCGGGTGCGGGTGCTCATCGAATCCACCGACGGCCAGACCACCTGGACCACCGTGGGGGCGTCGGCGGACATCATCGACGCCAGCTGGCAGGCGCTGCGGGATTCCATGGAATACAAGCTGATGCGGGACGGCGCGGTGTAATCAAAAGAAGCGAAGGCTGGGGCGGGGTGCTGCCCCGGCCTTTTTTCGCGCCGAAACCCCAAGACATTTCCCAAAAAAAAGGAGACATCCACCCCTATTTGACAAGTTATTTCCCCCCCGGGCTTTATACTAAAAAACAGGCGAGTTTTCAGGGCGGGAGGAAGGCCGGATGGAGTTTGTCGTTTACGGGGATGTGCTGGTGGCCCAGGGCTTTATCATCAACCTGCTGATTTTGCGGCTGTGCAGCGCCCTGGGCGGTGTAAAGCCAAAGCGCTTGCCATATTATCTCAGCGCCCTGGCGGGGGCGGTTTGCAGCTTTGCCATCTTTCTGCCCATGCAGGGCCTAAGCTGGGATATTACCTACCGGGTGGTTACCGCCTCCCTTATGGTGATGATTGCCTACGGCAAGCAGCCGCTGCGGATTTTTCTGCGGCTGCTGGTGGTTTTTCTGGTGGTCAGCTTTCTGCTGGCCGGCGCGGTCATCGGGCTGTGGTTTTTGTTCCCCTCGGGGGGCTATGCCTACCGCAACGGGGTGGTGTATTTTAACCTTCGGCCGCTTGCCCTTATTGCCGGGGTGGCCGCCGCCTATGGGCTGGCGGTGGGCTTCAACCGGATTTTTCTGTGGCGCAAGGGGCCCCGGGACAGCTATCCCATCCTCATCAGCCGGGGGGGCAGGCAGGTCCGGCTGGAGGCGCTGGCCGACACGGGCAACCGCCTGACCGAGCCCTTTTCGGGGCGGCCGGTGGTGGTGGCGTCCTTTGCCGCCGTGTCGGAGCTCCTCTCCGACCGGGAGCGGGCCTATATCCTGGAGGACCGCCTGGACGAGGGGATGCCCGAGACCCTGCGGGTGGTCTCCTATCACACCGTGGACAAAGAGGGGGTCTTAAAGGCCTTCCGGCCCGACGGCATCCAGGTGGAGGTATCGGGGCGCTGCCAGCCGGTGGACGCCTATGTGGCGGTAAGCACCCGGCCGGTGGCGGCGGAGGGGTGTGACGCGGTTTTTCACCCGCGGCTGATTCAGCTGCTGGTGACCGCCTGAATACAGGGGAGGAAAGGAAGAGGGGTAGGGCATACGATGAATGGGTTGTTTGTGCGGCTGCGGGTATGGCTGGCGCTTTTGCTGGCCCGGAACGGAAGGGCAAAAGGACTTTTTTACATCAACGGACCGGAAACACTGCCGCCGCCCCTGACCCGGCCTGAGGAGGAGGAGGTCTTCGCCAAGCTGGAGACCAGCAGCGAGTGGGCCAAGGAGCAGCTCATTGTACATAATCTGCGCCTGGTGGTATACATTGCCAGAAAGTTTGAATCCACCGGCGTGGGCATTGAGGATCTGATTTCCATCGGGACCATCGGGCGCATCAAGGCGGTGAACACCTTCTGCCCGGCGCGGAACATCAAGCTTGCCACCTATGCTTCCCGCTGCATTGAAAATGAGATTCTGATGTATCTGCGGAAGTTCCAGAACCTGAAAAACGAGGTGTCCATCGACGAGCCCCTGAACATCGACTGGGACGGCAACGAGCTTTTGCTGTCCGACATTCTGGGCACCGAAAACGACACCGTCAACCGGAGCATTGAGCAGGCGGTGGAAAAATCCATCCTGCTGGACGCGGTTAAAAACCTGGGCGGGCGGGAGCGCACCATTATGGAGCTGCGGTTTGGCCTGACCGGGGGGGAGGAGAAGACCCAAAAGGAGGTGGCCGACATCATCGGCATCTCCCAGTCCTACATCTCCCGGCTGGAAAAAAAGATTATTAAAAATCTGAAAAAAGACCTGGAAAAGGTGTATTGAACATAGGGGC
>CALGIL010000358.1 GCA_937914895.1 uncultured Angelakisella sp. | reverse complement strand
GAACTGAGGCGCGCGGCGGGCCGCCTTGAGGCCGTATTTTTTCCGCTCCTTCATCCTGGGGTCGCGGGTGAGGAACCCGGCCTTTTTCAGAATGGGGCGCATTTCGTCGCCGTGCTGCAGCAGGGCGCGGGAGATGCCGTGGCGGATGGCGCCGGCCTGGCCGGAAATGCCGCCGCCCGCGGCGGTGCAGACAATATCAAACCGGCCCAGGGTGTTGGTCAGGGCCAGGGGCTGGCGGACGATAAGCTTCAGGGTCTCCAGACCAAAATAGTCGTCGATGTCGCGGCCGTTGATGGTAATTTTACCGGTGCCGGCATACAGACGCACCCGGGCGACACTTTTTTTTCTGCGGCCCGTGCCGTAATAATAAGGTTTGCTTTCGTACATATCAGTCGTCCTCCTTCTTTACAGTGTCCACGCCTGGGGCTTTTGGGCCTCATGCTTGTGGGCGGCGTCCTTGAATACGCGGCAGCGGGTCAGGGCCTTGCGGCCGATGGTGGTGTCGGGGAGCATCCCCTTGACCGCCAGGAGCATGGCCTTTTCGGGCTGCTCGGCCATAAGCTTTTTGTACTGCGTTTCCTTCAGGCCGCTCACCCATCCGGAGTGGTGACGATAGTACTTCTGCTCCAGCTTGCGGCCGGTAAGGACCGCCTGGGCAGCGTTGATGATGATGACATGGTCGCCGCAGTCAACATGGGGGGTGTAGGTGGGTTTATGCTTGCCGCGCAAAATGACGGCGGCCTGAACGGCGGTGCGGCCCAGGGGCTTGCCGGCGGCGTCCAGGATAAACCATTTGCGATTTACAGTCTGCGGTTTTTCCATATAGGTGGACATAACAGGTTTCCTCCTTAGAAGTTGAAGTGACAGCCATTATTATACCCACCCCGCCGCGGCTTGTCAACACGTTTTATCTGTTTTTTTAATTTATGATTTTCCATCTTCCGTTTTCTTACCAATCCTCGCTTATGCTCATGAATTCTCCTGTTCCATTTCAGATTTTCTGTGGTAAAATGGAAACATCTGGAGAAGGCGGCACAAGAAGGCGGCACTTTGTATGGGGCAAGAGCCCACGGACAAGAAGAAATACCTTGTGCAAAAGTCCATATACAAGGCGGCACTTTGTCCGGGGCCAGAGCCCGCGGACGAAAAAGAACACCTTGTACAAAAGGAATGCAAAAAGGCGGCACTTTGTCCGGGGCAGGAGCCCGCGGACAAGAAGAAATACGGAAAAGCTCCCGTTTGTGCGGCAAACCGCCCGCGGACAGGCAGAAAGACCCTTGCAGGCGCAAACAGGGGGCAGCGGAAAGAACCGAAAGGAGATTTTCCATGAAAAAGCTGCTGGTTTTGGTCATTGCGGCCCTGATGCTGCTGACGCCGTCCTTTGCGGCCACCGAGGTCGTACACCCCAAACTGCCCGACGGGCCCCATCGCATGGAACCCGCGGACCCGGAAAAGACCCCGCCGCTGGATGTGACCGTCAATGCGCCCTATTCCACCGGCCTTGCCAAGGACTTTGCAACAAAGCCCGGCGCGGATGCGGCCATTCTGTACGGCTATGTCCATCGCAGCCTGGACGCCGGCCAAAAGGTAAAGCCGATACAGGACGGCTATTTGTGGCGGTACGCCTGCCCGGAAAGCCCCACCCAGGAGCATCGGTACATTCTGACCAACGAGATCACCATGGTGGCGGACCCCGACGGAGAACCCGAAACCTATATGGGCTACACCTGCGTCTGTGAGCACTGCGGCAAGGTCTACCGCATCGGCCCCATCGCGGCATAAATTACCGGGCGGCCCTGCGCAAAGCAGAGCCGCCCGTTTAGAAGGCAGAAAGCGGAAGACAGAAGAGAGAAGCCGACATCGACCGGTCCGCCGGACCTTCCCCCGTTCTCACCGCTGCCCTCTCCTCTCTCACTTCTTATAGACTACCTGGATTTCCCCAGGTAAAGCCCTTCTCCTCAATGCGGTCGATAACATCCCCCAAAATGTCCGCGTTGGTCTGGGATACCGAGTGGAGAAGGTAAATGTTGCCGGGGCAGGCGGCGGCCACAATTTTGTCGGCGGAGGCCGCCGGGTCGGGCTGGTTGTCGGTGTACCAGTCCACATAGGCAAAGCTCCAAAACACCGACTTGTACCCCATGGCCTGGACGGTGGCCAGGGTCTGCTCGCTGAAGTTGCCGCTGGGGAAGCGGAAATACCGCATCTCGTAATCAAAGGTCTCCTTGACATAGTCGTGGAGCTTCATCATGTCCTCGGCGGCCTCTTTGGGGGTCAGGGTGCTGTAATTGCGGTGGGTCCAGCTGTGGTTGCCCAGCACGTGCCCCTCGTCGATCATCCGCCGCACCGTATCGGGCGAGGACTGGACAAAATCCTTGGTCAGAAAAAAGATGGCTTTTACGCCCTTTTCTTTAAGTACATCCAAAATCTGCGGCGTCAGCCCAAAGGCGTACCCCTCGTCAAAGGTGAGGTAACAGGTGTTTTGATCCGGACCAATAAACAGCGCGTTATAGCTGCCGTACTTATTTTGATAGGCAAGGGCCCCCTGGCTGCGGTTTTTGTCGTCCTTGGGTCCCCCCGGCCCCCAGTCCAGGCTTTTCGCCGAAAGGGTACCGATTTCAGAGAAATCGGTACCCATGGCGGCCTTAGAAGTAGAGGTGCTGCCGCTGGAGCTGGGGGGGACAGAGTCACTGGGGCTTGTCGGGCTGCTGGGGGTAGAGCTGCTGGGGCTGCTGGGGCTGCTGGAACTGCTGGGTCTGCTGCTGGAGGGGCTGGACGAGCTGGAGGTACCGGTGTTGGCGTTGCAACCGCCGGAACAACCCGCAAAGCCCACGGCCATAACCAGGCACATCGAAATCAACAGCGCCATCATACGTCTGCTTTTCATTGGTTTATCACCTGTTCTTCCAGAATTTGGGGTCTGCGCGTAAATCCATGAAGCGGCCCCACGATTGCGGGGATGCTTCGGTGTTATTCTGTCCGGGAATTTCGAAATCATGAATGAAGATGCGCGGAATTTTCTGTCAAGGACTAGAATGCCCATAAATGCGCATATTACACGGGGCGGTCCCCATACTTTTATAGCCGGCGCCGCCGTGCAAAAGGACAATCCGGAATCTATATTCCTATTATAAATCAGTTTGTGTCAAAAAAGGAGGAAAAATGTATGTCAAATTTTACAATTAAACAGGTAGAAGGCTTGGAGGTACTGGACAGCCGGGGCAACCCCACGGTGCGCGCGGTGGTCACCCTGGAGGGCGGCGCCCGGGGCGCGGCCTTCTCCCCCTCCGGCGCGTCCACCGGCATCCACGAGGCCCACGAGCTGCGGGACGGCGATAAGGCCCGCTTTGGCGGCAAGGGCGTCAGCAAGGCGGTGGAGCATGTAAACACCCAGCTGGCCGACACCGTTAAGGGGCTGGACGCCCGGGATTACGAAGCGGTGGACGAGGCCATGAACAAGGCCGACGGCGGCAAAAACAAGGAAAACCTGGGCGCCAACGCCATTTTGGCGGTGTCCCTGGCGTCCGCCAAGGCCGCGGCCAAGGCCGAGGACAAGGCGCTGTGGCAGTTTTTGTGGCCAAACCACAACAAAAAGCTGCCCACCCCCATGATGAACATTTTAAACGGCGGGGCCCATGCCGCCAACAACGTGGACATTCAGGAGTTTATGATCATGCCCTCCGGCGCGCCCACCTTTAAGGAGGGTCTGCGCTGGGCGTCGGAGATCTACCACACCCTGGGCGGCCTTTTAAAGCGCCGGGGCCTTGCCGCCGGCGTCGGCGACGAGGGCGGCTTTGCCCCCAGCCTGGAAAATGACGAGGAGGCCATCAAGCTGATTTTGGAGGCGGTGGAGGAAGCGGGCTATCACCCCGGCCGGGACGTCATGCTTGCCCTGGATGCCGCCGCCAGCGAGTGGCAGACCGAAAGCGGCGGATACCTGACCCCCAAGGGCCAGACCGCCTACACCCGGGAACAGCTGTGCGATTACTGGCAGTCCCTGGTAAACAAGTACCCCATCGTATCCATCGAGGACGGCATGAGCGAGGATGATTGGCAGGGCTGGCGGCTGTTGACCGACACCCTGGGCGGCAAGATTCAGCTGGTGGGCGACGACCTTTTTGTCACCAACCTCCACCGGCTGCGCCGGGGGCTGGAGGAGCAGTCCGCCAACGCCATCCTGATTAAGCCCAACCAGATTGGCACCCTGTCCGAAACCCTGCAGGCGGTGGCCCTGGCCCAAAAAGCCCAGTGGGGGGTCATTTTGTCCCACCGCAGCGGCGAGACCGAGGACGCCACCATTGCGGACCTGGCGGTAGCCACCGGGTGCGGGCAGATTAAGGCGGGGGCCCCCTGCCGCAGCGACCGGGTGGCCAAGTACAACCGGCTGCTGGTCATCGAGCACTGCCTGGAGGGGCAGCTGTAACGCAAAAATCCACCAAAGCACAAGGCAGACCCATGGGGGTCCCCATCCGTTGGGGGCCCCCATTTGCTGTCCAAAAAACTTATAAATTCCTCCTTTTTCCAAAGCCGTCCCGCGCCGGAATCCCCTTCCCCCCTTCCCCCACGGAAGGCCTAAAAGGGGGCCGCAAAGGGAAAACGCTCAAAAAATCCCAATAAATCCCGACGGGGGGGAATATGGTGTAGTATGGGCGCAAAAGCACAGGAGAAAAACTGCAGGGAGGAACCCACTTTTGGATCTGTTTATTTTTTTAAGGCTGTTTGGGGGGCTGGCCCTTTTCCTTTATGGGATGTCGGTAATGGGCGGAAGCCTGGAAAAGGCCGCCCAGGGCCGCCTGGAGGCCATGCTGGAGCGGCTGACCGGCAGCGTGGGCCGGGCGGTGCTGTTTGGGGCCGCCGTCACCGCGGTCATCCATTCCTCCTCCGCCGCCACCGTCCTGGTGGTGGGCCTTGTGGGCGCGGGGGTCCTAAGGCTGCGCCAGGCCATCGGCATCATTATGGGGGCCAACATCGGCACCACCGTTACCGCCCACATTCTGCGCCTGACCGCCGTGTCCGGCGACAGCCTGGCCCTGCGGCTGCTGCAGTCGTCGTCCCTGACCCCCGCCGTGGCCATTTTGGGCATTTTACTGTTTTTGTTTGCCAAAAAAGACGCCCTGCGGGATGTGGGGCAGATGCTGCTGGGCTTTGGCATCATCTTTACCGGGATGATGCAGATGGAGGAGGCGGTGCGGCCCCTGGCCCAGCTGCCGGCCTTTGGCCGGATGTTTGCCGCCATGAAGAACCCCCTGGTGGGCGTCCTGGTGGGCGCGGTGGTCACCGCCGTCATCCAGTCCTCCACCGCCTCGGTGGGGATTTTGCAGGCCATCAGCTCCACCGGGGCCATTCCCTGCTCCGCCGCCGTCCCGCTGATTTTGGGCCAGAACATCGGCACCTGCGTCACCCCCATTTTCGCTGGGATCGGCGCGTCCAGGAATGCCAAGCGGGCCTCTGTCGTCAATCTGATCTTCAATGTCCTGGGCGCTCTTCTCTTCCTGGCCGGGATGTACGCCGTCCATGCCGTCCGCCCCTTTCCCTTTTGGAACGACCCCATCGACAGCGGCGGCATCGCCGACTTTCACACCCTGTTTAACGTGGCGGCCACGGTTTTGTTCCTCCCCTTTACCGGGCTTTTGGAGCGTCTGGCCTATGTCCTCATCCCTCTGAGCCGGGAGGAGGGCGGAGGGCGGGCCCCTGACGCTCCGGGGGAAAGAGCCATCCGGCGCCGTCCAAAGGCAAAGCCGTCCCGCCCCCGCGCCGGCGGATAACAACAAAGAGGGGCCCATGGGCCCCCCTTTTCCTGTGTGGGTACCTGAAAACGCCGTCCCCGCTCAGGTCCCGGGAAAGCGGTCGATTTGGGAGGTAAGGGGCATCCCCCTGGGAAAGGACAGGATGACGCCGGACTGCCGGTACAGCCCCCGGATGCCCGCCATTTTACCCACGGTGATAAGGGGGGTGCCCTGCTCCAGGATGGTGGGGTCCCAGGGGATTTCGCCATACCCCTCCCCCCGGTAAACCGCTGCCAGTACCGCTTCCTCCCCCAGGCGGCGGAAGAAGACGCACCAGTCGGCGTCAAACCGCACCGGCCAAAAGTCCCCCCGGCGCAGGGGGGCGCTTGCCCTGCGCACAGGCCCCAGCAGCCGGAAAAACTCTACCAGGCCGGCGTCCTCCCGGCCCCAGGGGTAGGTCCCCCGGTTAAAGGGGTCGGCATAGCCGGTCATTCCCGCCTCGTCCCCGTAATAGATACAGGGGCAGCCGGGCAGGCCAAACTGGATAAGGGACGCCAGCAAAAACAGCTGCCGCCCCCGGGCGTACTCCTCCGGCGACAGGGCGTTGTGGTCCCGCTGCCAGTCCCGGTCCCGGCCCTCCATGGGCGGCCCCCCCAGGGCGGTAATGGCCCGGGGCACGTCGTGGGTGGACAGGCTGTTCAGCAAAACCTCCGCCGCGGGGCGGGGGTAGTGCTCCCAGACCGAAAGGACGGCCTCCTCCAGCTCCCGCCCCTTCCCCTCCCGGAGGAAATCCAGGATGGCGGTGCGCCAGGGGTAGTTCATCACCGAATCCAGCTCCGCCCCCAGCAGATAGCGGCGGTGGCGGCCGTAGCTGAATTTGGTGGTGGCGTCCTCCCACACCTCCCCCAGCAGCAGGCGGTCCTCCCCCGCGGCCTTGACCCGCCGGCGGATGCCCGCGATAAAATCGTCGGGCAGTTCGTCGGCCACATCCAGGCGAAAGCCCGCCGCCCCTGCCTCCAGCCACTGGGCCGCCACCCCCCCGGGGCCGTAAATAAAGTCCTGGTAGGAGGGGGATTCCTCGTTGACGGCGGGCAGGGTGTCAAAGCCCCACCAGCAGTCGTAGGGCCGGGCGGGGTCGCCGGTCCAGCGGTACCAGTCGCGCCAGGGGCTGGCGGGGTCCCCAAAGGCGCCGCCCTTGCCATACCGCCCCTCCCGGTTAAAGTAGACGCTGTCGCTGCCGGTGTGGTTAAACACCCCGTCCAGCACAAACGAAATGCCCAGCGCCCGCCCCGCTTTGCACAGGGCCGCAAAGTCCTCGTCGGTGCCCAGCAGGGGGTCCACCCTGCGGTAGTCGGCGGTGTTGTACCGGTGGTTGGAATGGGCCTCAAAAATGGGGTTTAGGTACACCGCCTCCACCCCCAGGGCGGCAAGGTCGGGCAGGTGCTGCCGGATGCCCCCAAGGTCGCCGCCGAAGTAGTCGTTGGAGCGGAATTCCCCGTCCGGTCCGGGCCGGTCCGCTGGGGCCTCCTCCCAAAAGGCGTGAAGCACCCGGTCGGCGGGCACCCCCGTTTTGGGGGTGCCGGAGGCGGCAAAGCGGTCGGGAAAGATTTGATAAAAGACGGCCCCCTTCAGCCCCTCCGGGGTATCAAAGGCGGGGTCGTACACCGTCAGCTGCCAGGGCACGCCCCCTTCCGCCGCGGCGGCGGAGCCTCGGGGGTCCCGGAGCACCGTCCGGGTGCGGCCCCGGTCTTCGTAGCAAAAGGTGTACAAAAGCACCTCCGGCGACTGGTGGGGAAAGGTCCCCTGGTAGTGGATGTGGGTCTCATCCTCCCCCGCCGGGGTCAGCTCAATGGGACAACAGGGCTGGGCCCCGTCTATGTTGGTAAACACCGCCCTGGGGCGGGGGGCCTCCAGCCGCCGGGGCAGCCGGAGGCGGAGCCGCACCGGCGTGCCGGTGGGCACCGCGCCGAAGGGGGATTTATAAAATTCCTGGCGGCTGTCAAACATGAAGCTGCACCTCCCAAAGCATTGGCGATAGCCGGACGCCGGGGGAACCACCCCCATCATACCAGAATATGCTGGATTAGAAAAGTCCACATCTTATGAGGGCGTCACTTTACACAGGGCAAAGGCCCACGAACAGGAAAAAATACCCTGTACAA
>CALGIL010000357.1 GCA_937914895.1 uncultured Angelakisella sp. | reverse complement strand
GGAAAACCCGTGAAGGAAGAAGAAAGGGTACTGACCCTGGACGATTACGAATACGGCGCGGTGGTGAACGCCTTGAACAAGCTGCGCAACGACCTGATTCAAGAGAAACGGCCCACCCCCGACACCGTGGACGAACTGCTTTTAAAAATTATCGACGCCCCGGCCAAAAAACAGAAGCGCAGGAACCAACATGAATCGCGCTGAAACCGCAAGGAGCAATTTCATCCTCTTTGCGGTTTTTTTAATTCCGGTGGTGTGGGCGGCCTTGCTCACCGCCCCCTCCCTTTCCGGCGGACTGCCTGAAATCCTGAAAAACCTCACGGCGGCGATGAACGACCCGTTCCACATCCAATGGGTGGACAATACGCCCAAGTGCATCCTGCTCTTTGTCGCCACCTACGGCATGGGCGTGGGGATATACCTGTCCACCCTGCGCAATTACCGCCACAGGGAGGAGCACGGCAGCGCCCACTGGGGCGGCGCGGCGGCTGTCTGCAAGAAATACCGGGACAAAGACCCGCAGAAAAATAAAATATTGACGCAGAATGTCCGTATCGGTCTGGACGGCAGGAAGCACAAAAGAAATCTGAATGTCATGGTAGTGGGTGGCTCCGGCTCCGGTAAAACAAGATTTTATGCCAAACCCAATGTCATGCAGGCTAACACCTCCTTTGTCATTCTCGACCCCAAAGGAGAAATTTTAAGAGATACCGGAAATCTGCTCAAATCAAAGGGATATGAAATCAAGGTGCTGGATTTAATCAACATGCACCTCTCTCACTGCTATAATCCCTTTGCTTACCTCAAGGACGACAAGGATGTGCTGAAGCTGGTCACCAACCTGATCCGCAACACCACACCTAAAGGCAGCAATACCAACGACCCTTTTTGGGAGCGTTCCGAAACCGCCCTACTGGAAGCGCTTATTCTCTACCTGCTTTATGAAGCACCCAAGGAAGAACAGAATTTCCCGATGGTCATGGAAATGATCGCCGCCGCCGAGGTGCGGGAGGAGGACGAAACCTACCAAAGCCCCCTGGACGAGCTGTTTGAGCGGCTGGCCATGCGGGAGCCGGAGCATCTGGCGGTTAAGCAGTACAACATCTTCAAGCTGGCGGCGGGAAAAACGGCCAAAAGCATTTTAATCAGTCTGGGCGTCAGGCTGGAGAAATTCAACCTGTCCACCATTGCCGGAATCACCACGGTGGATGAAATGGCGCTGCCCGCCATCGGGGAGAAAAAGACGGCTCTGTTCGCGGTGATCCCCGACAACGACAGCAGCTTCAATTTCATCGTCGGAATGCTCTACACCCAGCTTTTCCAGCAGCTTTACTACCTAGCCGACCATGTTTACGGCGGCAGGCTGCCCCTGCATGTTCATTTCGTGATGGACGAATTCAGCAACGTCGCCCTGCCGGATGAATTCGACAAGCTCCTTTCCACCATGCGCAGCCGGGAGGTCAGCGTCTCCATCATCCTGCAAAACCTGGCCCAGCTAAAGGCCCTGTTCAAAGATTCTTGGGAGTCCATTGTCGGCAACTGCGATGAATTCCTCTATCTGGGCGGCAATGAGCAAAGCACCCACAAGTATGTGTCCGAGCTTTTAGGCAAAGAAACCATCGACCTGAACACCTACGGGCAGAGCAAGGGCGCTCAGGGCAGCTACTCGACCAATTTTCAGTTGTCGGGCCGGGAGCTTTTGACCCCCGACGAGGTGCGGATGCTGGACAACCGCTACGCCCTGCTGTTCATCCGGGGCGAACACGCCGTCATGGACGACAAGTACGATATTCTCAAACATCCGAATCTGAAGCTGACGGTTGACGGCGGCGGCTACCCCTACCGGCACGGCACCACGGAACACGCCCTGGAC
>CALGIL010000356.1 GCA_937914895.1 uncultured Angelakisella sp. | reverse complement strand
GGCGGTAACCCGGGGCCACCAGCTCCGGCTCCACCAAAATAAAGCACAGGTCCGGCTCCTCCACCGACTGCAGCCAGACAAAGTGCTCGCTGACGTCTTCCTGAAACAGGAAGACGAATTTTTTGTACTCCTCAAAGCCGAAGATGGCCCCCTCAAAGGTGACCACGTCCTCTTCGGCGACCTCGATGCCGCCAAAGTCCCTTGTCTGGATGCGCATATACAGACACCGTCCTTTCCCAAAAGAGCAAGCAGCCATGGGATGCTCCGTCACAGCTGCTTTTCCTCTTACGCCTATTGGGTCCCCGCTTACGCGCTGGCCTCCTCATACTCCGGGTCCGCGCTGGGCGGCACATAGTTGATCCCGCCCAGGTATTCGATGGACACCTTGGGATACTGCAGAATTTCCATGCTGAACTTGCCCGGCACGTAGTTCATCAGGCTGCGCTGGGTCTGCCAGTCAAATTCCAGGGCGTCGGGGCTGTACTCCATGTCGATGCTGTCCGGGGTCCAGGAGATCTCCGGCCCCACCGCGGGCATAAAGGTGTGCACGGCCATGGCGGGGTTCTGCATCAGGCGGCTTTGCACAATTTGGGCAATGGTGACGCCGTCCTGGATCATGGACATGGCGTTGCCCATCTGGGCCGCCTCGCCGTCGGCCTGGTCCGCGGCGGCCTGCCCGCGGCGGCCGTACTCCCTGGCCCAGTCGCCGGCGCCGTAAAAGCCCATGCTGCGGTAGGCCGCCTTGGTGTTCAGGCTGACCTGCACGTTTTGAGAATCCACCCGCAGCCTGGCGGGGCGGTGGGTGATCTCATATTTTGGCAGCGTCGGTTTTTGATTTTCCAGACGCGCGGGCTCTATCTGGTATTTCATCTGCATGGGCGAAGAAGTGATCTTAATCAGCGGCTCCATCGTATCACCCTCTTTTCTGTCAATTCATCCGCAGCCGGGGGGTTTTATATTTTTACCGGTTACCGCAGAAAGTCCAGCAGCGAGCTGGGGAGGATCTGTGTGCCCAGCTGCAGCGTGGCCAGCCAGACATACTCGCACATCTTCATGTTGATGGCCTCCTCCGCCGGGTCCGCGCTGATGAGGGCGGATTCCATCTCGCTGAGATTGTCAATGTCGTTTTCCAGGCGGTCCTTCGTCCGTTCCAGGTAATTGACCCGGGTGCCCAGGTCGGTGCGGGACATGCGCATATTGTCGTTCAGGGTTACCAGCTGGCCCTGCAGGTCGTCTATGGCCTGCTTGTTGTCGGCGGCCACCGCGCTTTCCAGCTGGGTCAGCAGGTCGATGACGTTGCCGGCCACCGGCGTGCCGTACTTTTCGCCCGCCTTGCCCGCGCCGTAGCCCAGCATCAGCAGGCTGTCAAAGGACATTTGAAAGGCGGTGCGGGGGTCGGGCGTGCCGGAATCGATTTTCATGCCAAGGCCGATGTCTATGTAGACGTCGCCGCAGTCGGGAACCGGCTGCTCTATGCCGCCGGCGTCCAAAAAGCAGTATTTTCCGTCGGCATTGCGGTAGATGTCCTCCACCTTGACGCCGTTGAAGGTGACCTTGCCGTCGCTGTCCAGGTCAAAGGCCGGGCCGGCGTTGTTGGTGCCGCCAAACAGGTACTTGTCGGCAAACTGGGCGTTGACAAACTGCAGAATCTGGTCCCGCAGGTTTTTGATTTCGGAGGCCAGCACATCGCGGTTGGTTTCGCCGTGGCTGTCGCTCATGGCCTTAAGGACCTTTTCCTGGATGGTCTGGATGGAGGCGTCGATGGAATCCATGGTGCTGTCCACCGAGTTATATTCCAGCAGAATCGTCTCCACGTTTTCCAGGGCCGACTGGCTGTGGGTGCGCTCCTCCTGGATGCGCATGGCCCGGGTGCCGTCCGCCACATTTTCGGACAGCTTTTTAAACTTAAGCCCGCTGCCGCTGCGCTCCAGCGACTCGGCGCGTCTGCCCAGTGCCGTGTTCAGGCTTTTCATGTAATTTCTGGTCACCATTCTCTGTGCGACTCTCATTGCTTCACCTTCCCCGGTCTATCATGACTGTCAGCGGCCCACAAGGCCTGTCTTGTTGATGAGGACGTCCAGCGCCTCATCCAGCGTGGTCATCAGGCGGGACGCCGCCTGCAGGGATTTGTTGTACATCAGCATACTGGCGGTCTCCTCGTCCAGCACCACCCCCGAGACGCTGTCCCGGCGGTCCTGCAGGTCCTGCAGGATGGTGGCGGAGGCGACATGGCGGCCGTCGTAAAAGGTGTAATCCTCGGCCAGGGTGGCCGCGTAGTCATCCACATAGTCGTAAAAGGTCCCGTTATAGACCTGGCCGCCCGAAGCAAAGGTCTGCCGCACGTTGGCCAGGTTGTTGTAAAGCTGCAGAATGTCGTTGTTATCCTTGCTTTCCGCCTTGGGGATGATGTAGCTGGAGCTGGCGGCCCACAGGTCGCTGAGGGAGATGTTGGCGGCCGTCACCGGGATGTCGGTGGAGACCTCGTAGTGCCCGTCGGCGTCGGGGGTGCTGCTCATGGCGCCCAGAAGCTCCTTGAACTCCGGGGGGTCCTTCAGGGTGCCGTCGCTGTTGTACACCGGCACGGAGCTGTTGACCACCCCCGCCAGGGTGCTGGCAAAGGTGTTCAGCTTATCCCGGTAGTAAAGGATGCCCCGGTAGGGGGTCTCGCCGCTGTTGGTCACATTGGGGCCGCGGCCGTTGATGAAGTCGATAAAGCCCTTAAGGGCGCCGCCGGCGCACACCACCTGCTGGCCGGTGGAGTTCCACCGCAGGGTGACGGTGCCGCCCGCGTTGTCCACATACTCCATCCGCTCATATTTGTCCCCGTCCACCACCGTCATGGTGCCCATCTGGACGGTGACGGTGCCGTCGCCGTGGGCGGTCACCTGCAGGTCGCCAAACTGGGACAGCTCGTCCAGCAGCAGGTTGCGCTGGTCGTACAGCTCGTTGGGACCGTAATGCTCGTTATCCAGGGTCAGCCCCAGGTCCTGGCTGATGGCGTAGTTAAGGGCCGCCACCTTGCGCAGCTTTTCGTTGACCTGGTCCACGGCGGTTTTCAGGTTGAATTTCTGCTGCTCCTCCACCTTGCTCAGCTTGCCGTCCAGCTGGTGCAGCGTCTGGGTCAGGTTGCGGAACTCGGTGCAGACGATGTTGGCGTTGGTCTCGGAAAAAGGGGACCCGGCCAGCTTTTGCAGCGCCGGCAGCAAAGACTGCAGGCTGCCGCGGATGCCCGCGTCGTTAAGGGCGTTAAACTCCCCGATGGCGGATTCGATGTCCGCCAGGATGGTGCCGGCCTGCCCGTAGTACCCCTCGTCGGAATATTCGTCCCGGAAGCGCTTGTCCAAAAAGGAATCCCGCACCTGGGCCACGCCGCTGACGTCCACGCCCTGCCCCGCCACGCCCACGCGGCCGGAGGCAAACCGGGTTGTATAGGTGGACGCCGCAATGGCCACCTGGTCCAGCCGCTGGCGGGTATAGCCCGCGCTGTCCCAGTTGGTCATGTTTTGGCCGACGATGTCCAGGCCCTTCTGGCTGACCTGGATGCCCCGTTTTGCCGTCTCAAATCCTAAGAAAGTCGGTCTTAACAAGTCAAGTCCCCCGATCTATACCTTAGTTTCAAACACCATGCCGGACGCAGCCTCGTCCCTCTGGCTTTTTTCTCTGCCCGCGTCGTAGGTCTGGCCCTCCTCCGGGGCCAGCATGCTGCTGATCTGCAGGTTCATTCTGGCAAAGGACATGGATTTTTCGTTGGAGTACCGAATCTGCTCCAGCATCCGGCCGATGCGGGTAAAAATTTCCTCCAGGTCCTTCCTCCGGGGGTCCTCCCCCATTTGTTCCAGAATCCGGGAGAAGGTCAGGCCCTCCCAGCCGGCCGCCTTTTGGACCTCGGCCCGCCGGCGCTCCAGCTTTTCCAGCCGCATCAGCATGGACTGCTGGTCCGCAATGGCCTTATCCATGCGCTCCAGGTCGTTTGAAATCAGCGCACTGTATTTTTTATCCTCCTGCGCCGCCATTTCGCCCATAAAGCCGGCGTATTCCTCCATAAAGGCGCAGAAGCGGTCCGCCTGCGGCCCCACGGGGTTATATCCCCATCCAGCGCCGCATCAGGGCGTCGGCCAGGTCCCCGGTGGGGACGCGGTAGGCGCCGCTCTGCACCGCGGTGCGCAGGGCATCCAGGCGCTCCGGCGAGGCGGGACGCTGGATCTCGGCCAAAACGGATTTGGTCAGATGGTCCACATCCGCCTGGCGGGCGCCCGCGGGGCTGATGGATATTTTATCGGTGTTGTTGTCCCCCCTGGCGGCCGGCGCGCTGTCCGCCGCGGCCTTTGCCGGCAGGTCGTGCTCCGGCCGGGGTGTCTTGCCGACGCCAAAAACGGATGGATTGATTTTCATACGGCTTCCTCAATTCTATCAAATCTGGCTATATCCTAATATGCGTTCATATCATGTATTCGCCCGGACGGCGGAAAACTAAACCGCCTTTTGCAAAATAATTTTGCCCCGGGCGGCCATCCCTTGCAAAAGATTCCGAACATCATGTATAATGGAAAAAAAGCGCAAAATTTGTCCGGATGGAGGTCTGCAAGTTGGCGGGCGTAATTTGTGTGTCCAACCAGAAGGGCGGCGTGGGCAAGACCACCACGGCCAACGCCGTGGCAATGGGGCTTAAAAAGCAGGGGCACCGCGTGCTCTGCGTGGATTTTGACCCCCAGGGGAACCTTTCCTTCAGCCTGCGGGCCGACAACCGCATCCAGCTGCAAAACTCCATTTACCACGTGATGAAGGGCGAGCTGAAGGCCGTGCAGACCATCCAGCACACCGGCCTTGCAGACATCATTCCGGCCAATCTGCTCCTAAGCGGCATCGAGCTGGAATTTACCGGCGCCGGCCGCGAATACATTCTACGGGACGCCCTGCGCCCGGTGCTGCCCCTGTACGACTATGTCGTCATCGACACCCCGCCGGCCCTGGGCATCCTGACCGTCAACGCCTTTACGGCCTCTAACGCCATTTTAATTCCGGTGCTGTCCGACCTGTTCAGCCTCCAGGGCATCGTCCAGCTCCACGACACCATCCGGCGCATCCGGGAGCGGAGCAACCCGGACCTGGGGGTGGCCGGGGTGCTGCTGACAAAATTTGTCCCCCGGGAACAGGTGAGCGCGGTGATCCGGGAGACCGCCGGGGACATCACCGCCCGGCTGGGCATCCCCCTTTTGGACACCTTCATCCACAGCAGCAACGTGATGACCAAGGCGCAGATTCTGCGGGAGGACATGATGACCTACGCGCCGCGCAACAAGGCGGTGCGGGACTATCTGCTGCTGCTGGACGAGCTGAAGGCAAAGGGGGTGCTGTAACGTCATGGCAAAGTCGGGAAAATCCAGGCAGGAATTTGACAAGGACTATATTTTCAACCTCATCATGCCCTCGGACACCGGCCCGGCACGGCTGGCCCGGGACGAGATGCCGGCGGGGCTGACCCAGGAGGACCTGGAGTTGGAGCCGGCGCCCCAACCCCAGCCGGACAGCCTGCAGCGGCTGAAGGAAGCGCTGTTTGCCCACCCCGAGGGCGTGGCCTTTGCCCCCGCCAAGGAGCTTGTTTTAGTCAACCTGATGGAGACCCTGGTGGTGGAGCGGCTGGACGCCGCCTTTGAAAAGTTTAACTGCTGCCGGTGTGACAAGTGCAAAAAGGACGCGGCCACCCTGGCCCTGAACAGCCTGCCGCCCTATTACGTCCTCTGCACGCCGGACAGCCTGCGGGAACAGCTGGACCAGTGCCCGGTCAAGGAGGTCAACAACGCCATCCTCCACGTAAAAAGCCATCCCACCCACTAGGGGGAGCGTCGAAAAGCAGCCGTCAAAATTCCCTTGTGTTACGGCAAAAAAGCCTGTATACTAAACCAAAGGGGACAGGAGGTGCCGCTATGGACAACAGCCAATTGCTGACACAGCTCTCCACAATGATGGACCAAAAATTAGAACAGCAAACGACCCTGTTGAGAACTGAAATTGACCAGAAGCTGGAAGCGCAAACGACCCTGTTGAGAGGTGAAATCGGCCAGCTAAGAAGTGAGATGGATCAAAGGCTGGACGCGCAAACCGGGGCTTTTGACCAGAAGCTGGAGGTGCAAACCGCGGCTTTTGATAAAAAGCTGGAGTCACAAACCACGGCTTTTGACCAGAAGTTGGATGCACAAACCGCGGCCTTTGACCAGAAGTTGGACACGCAAACCGCGGCTTTTAACCAGAAGTTGGAGGCGCAAACCGCGGCTTTTAACCAGAAGTTGGACGCGCAAACCGCGGCCTTCGACCAAAAGATGGAAGCACAAACCGCGGCCTTTGACCAAAAACTGGAAGCGCAAACCGCGGCCTTCGACCAAAAGCTGGAAGCGCAAACCGCAGTTTTTAACCAGAAGTTGGAAGTGCAAATCGCGGCCTTTGACCAAAAACTGGAAGCGCAAACCGCGGCCTTCGACCAGAAGCTGGAAGTACAAATCGCGGCGCTTGACCGGAAACTGGGGACTCTTACATCGGAGATTGGCGAGATGATG
>CALGIL010000355.1 GCA_937914895.1 uncultured Angelakisella sp. | reverse complement strand
CATTTCTGCCTTCTGTCCTTGCGACGGCACGATTGAATAACCGCCGCCTGCCGCCACAATTTTCTGCCCTCTGCCCTCTCATTTCTGATTTCTATTAGGAGGTCTGCCCATGGCCAGAGTCAACCAAAACTTTTTGAAGCTGGAGCAAAGCTATCTGTTTACCCGGGTGGCCCAAAAGGTAAACGCCTTTGCCGCCCAAAACCCCGGCCGCACCATCATCCGCATGGGCATCGGCGACGTCACCCTGCCCCTGGCCCCCGTGGTGGTGGAGGCCCTGCACCAGGGCGCCCGGGAGATGGGCGTAAAGGAGACCTTTAAGGGCTACGGCCCCGAGCAGGGCTATGCCTTTGTGCGGGAGGCCGTGGCCGGCTACTACAAGGCGGAGATGGGGGTGGAGGTGGCCCCCGACGAGATCCTGATCAGCGATGGCGCCAAAAGCGACGTGGGCAACATTGTGGACCTCTTTGACACCGACAACACCGTCCTCATCTGTGACCCCGTCTACCCCGTCTACCTGGATACCAACATCATGAGCGGCCGCCGGGTGGTGCTGATGAAGGCGGGCAGCGAGAACGGCTTTCTGCCCATGCCCGACCCGGCGGTGCGGGCCGACCTTATCTATTTATGCTCCCCCAACAACCCCACCGGGGCGGTGTACACCAGGGAACAGCTGGGGGAGTGGGTGGACTACGCCCGTAAAACCGGCGCCATCATTCTGTTTGACGCCGCCTACGAGCGCTTTGTCCAGGACCCCGCCCTGCCCCGGTCCATCTTTCAAATCCCCGGCGCCCGGGAGTGCGCCATAGAGTTCTGCTCCCTGTCCAAAACCGCCGGCTTTACCGGCCTGCGGTGCGGCTACACCGTGGTGCCCAGGGAGCTGTGCGCCACAGACGCCAGCGGGAACCGCGTCCCCCTTCTGCCCCTGTGGGTCCGGCGCCAGACCACCAAGTTCAACGGCGTCTCCTACGTGGTGCAAAAGGCGGCGGCGGCGGTGTTTGGCCCCCAGGGCCTGGCCCAGTGTGATGAAAACCTGGCCTGCTACCGCCAAAACGCCCAAATCATCCGGGAACTGATGGAGGAAAAGGGCGTGGAGTACTACGGCGGCCTCCACTCCCCCTACATCTGGATGCGCTGCCCCGGCGGCATGAAATCCTGGGACTTTTTTGACCGGCTGCTGGAGGAGCAGGCGGTGGTGGGCACCCCCGGCGCGGGCTTTGGCGCGGCGGGGGAGGGCTTTTTCCGCCTGACCGCCTTTGGCACCCAGGAGGGCACCCGGGAGGCCATGGACCGGATGCGGGCTTTGCTGTAAACCGGCACACAAAAGGGTCCGTCCCCGGGGGGCGGACCCTTTTTCCGCGAAAAACAGGTAAAAACCCGCAAAAACTTTGTAAAACGGTGTGGAAACATTTGGGAAAATAAGATATAATGTAATTACTTATCACAGGTCGCAGGCATATTGGGCCAAGGCCCATGCTGCTGTGACCTGTCGGACGGAGGAGCCCATGACCAGGAGACGGACCGTCGCCATCCCCCTTCTTGCGCTGCTGCTGGCAGTGCTGGTGGGGTGCGCCCCCGGGCAGGCGGCCGCGGCCCCGCCTCCCATCATCTCCGGGGCGGGGACCGTCCGGGAAGTCCCCCAGCCCCCCGCCCGGGAGCCGGAGACGTCCCAGGCGGAGGAAGCGGAGGAAGCGGAAGCACCGGAATCCTCCTCCAGCTCTTCCCCGTCCAGCCAAAGCACCGCCCCCGTCTCCTCCTCGGCCCCCGTCTCCTCCTCGGCCCCCGCCTCCTCTGCGGCGCCGGCCCCCTCCAGCAGCGTACCATCCTCCTCCAGCCAGGCGGCGCCCCGGTCCAGCACCCCGGAGGAGCCGGACAGCCTCTATGACGACGAGGAAGACGAGGAGGACGAGCC
>CALGIL010000354.1 GCA_937914895.1 uncultured Angelakisella sp. | reverse complement strand
CAGCTCCCCTTTGTACCGTTCTTCTAACTGTTCATTGTTCACTGTTACCTGTTACCTGTCCTTTGCCCGCCGTGCCTTGCCCGGAAGCCCGGGGCACCGAAAAGAGGGGGAGGGGAGAAAGATGCGTCTTCCTCCCCACCCCCTCTTTTTGGTGTCTTCGGAGCGATGCTCCGAAGCAAGGCACTAGGATAAACCGCCGCCTGACGCGGTACCATTTAAAAGTTTTTCGGCTCCTTTTTTCAAAAAGGAGCAAAATTGGCAATTATAAACGCGGCTATCCCTTAAAACCAACCCTTCATCACAGGCGGGAGCGCTCAGGCCCGGATGACGTCAATGCCCAGGGCGTCCCGAAGCACTTCGGGGACGGTGACCGACCCGTCGGCGTTTTGGTACTGCTCCACAATAGCGGGGATGACCCGGCTGGTGGCAAGGCCCGACGCGTTGAGGGTATGGACCAGCTGGAGCTTTTTGTCCTGGTCCCGGAACTTGATGTTGCCCCGTCGGGCCTGATAATCCCGGGCGTTGGAGGCCGAGGAGACCTCCTTGTAAATGCCCATGCTGGGAATCCACACCTCGATGTCGTAGGTGCGGGCCATGGAGAAGGAGCAGTCCCCCGCCGCCAGCTTGGATAGGCGGTAGTGGAGGCCCAGGCCGCGCACCAGGCGCTCCGCCTTGCCCACCAGCTCGTCAAAGGCGGCGTCGGACTGGTCCGGGCGGGTGTACTGCACCATTTCCACCTTGTTAAACTGGTGGCCGCGGATCATGCCCCGCTCCTCGCTGCGGTAGCTGCCCGCCTCCCGGCGGTAGCAGGGGGTGTAGGCAATATACTTCCGGGGCAGCTCCTCCGCGGTTAAAATCTCGTCCCGGTGGAGGTTGACCAGGGCCGTTTCGGCGGTGGGCAGCAGGAACTTTTTCTCGCTGCTGGTGGGGTTGCCAATCATATAGACCTCGTCCTCAAACTTGGGGAACTGCCCGGCCACATAGCCGCAGTCGTACCCCAGCATGTGGGGGGGCAGAATAAACTCGTACCCGTCCTTCAAATGCTCCCGGATGAAGTAGTTGAGGAGGGCCCACTCCAGCCGGGCGCCCCAGCCCCGGTAGATCCAGCTGCCGGCGCCGCCCAGCTTGGCCCCCCGCTGGTAGTCGATAAGCCCCAGGCTTTCGCACAGGTCCACATGGTTTTTGGGGGCAAAGTCAAATTGGGGCTTTTCGCCGTAGGCGTGCAGCTCCACGTTTTGCTCCTTGCCCCCCGGCTGCACCTGGGGGTCGGGCAGATTGGGCAGGCTTAAAAGGAGGTCGGTCTGCCGGGCGGCCAGCTCGTCCAGCCGAATGCCCTCCTCCTTGACGGCCTCGGACAGGCCCTTCATGTGGGCCATCAGGGCCGTGGTATCCTCCCCCGCCTTTTTCATCTGTGGGATTTTTTTGGAGTCGGCGTTTTGCTCCGCCTTCATGGACTCCACCCGGCCCTTGAGGCCGCGGACCTCGGCATCCAGGGCTAAAATCTCATCCACCTGGGCGTCTAGGTCCATCTCGCGTTTTTTGATGCCCGCCTTGACAAGGTCCGGGTTTTCCCGGATCAGTTTAATATCCAGCATGGGTCTGCACCATCCTTTATCTATTGTCCTTGTAGTATTGCCATCCTCCGCTCCGGTTAGGCGCCGGGGCCGGGGGACTTCTTAATCGCCGGCCAGCTTTTCCACCAGCCCGCGCAGCTGGTCTTTGTCGTAAAACTCAATTTCCAATATCCCCCCGCCGGGGGAGCGCCGGACCCGGACCTTAGTGGACAGGGCGTCGGTCAGGCTCAGCTCCGCCTCCTTGTAAAAGGGGTCGCCCCAGGCGCTGTCCCGGGCGGAAAAAGCGACGGCCTTCTCCTTCCCTTCCCCGGCGGGCTTTCCCTTTGCCTCCCGGGCCCGGGCCTCCAGCTGGCGCACCGTCAGGCCCTTGGAGGTCACCTCGTCCAGCAAGGCCAGCACCCGGTCCGGGTCCTCGATGCCGGCCAGCACCCGGGCATGCCCCGGGGAGATGGTCCCCTCCTCCAGCCGCTTTTGCGCCTGGGGGGGCAGGTTTAAAAGCCGCAGGGCGTTGGCCAC
Source organism: uncultured Angelakisella sp. (assembly GCA_937914895.1). GTDB lineage: Bacteria > Bacillota > Clostridia > Oscillospirales > Ruminococcaceae > Angelakisella. Next base: position 853 of record CALGIL010000354.1, on the reverse strand, counting down.
CACAGGGCGGGATTTGCCCATGCGCCGGGCCACCTGCTCCTGGGTCATGTTGTAGCTGTCCATGAGCATCCGGTAGCCCTGGGCCTCCTCCAGGGGGGACAGGTCCTCCCGCTGCAGGTTTTCGATAAGGGCCAGCTCCACCATGTGGTTGTCGTCGGCGTCCACCACAATGGCGGGCAGCTCGCTTAGGCCCGCCAGGCGGGAGGCCCGCCAGCGGCGTTCGCCGGCAATGATTTGGTACATCCCGCCGGGGACGGCCCGGACGATAATGGGTTGCAGCACCCCGTGTTCCCGGATGGAGTCGGCCAATTCCTTCAGGGCATCTTCGTTAAATTTTTCACGTGGCTGGTCCTTGTTGGGCTCCACCTGGGCCAGGCGCAGCTGCATCAGCGCCCCCGACACCTCGGTATCGTTATCAATAAACAGGGCGTCCAGGCCCTTGCCAAGGCCGCCTTTACGTGCCATAAACGATTCCCCCTTTTAGCAATTCACAATGAACAGAGAACAAACAACAATTTTGCGCGCCTTCCTTGCAAGAGGAGGGGCCGCTTCCCGAAGTATCAGACAGCGCCTGCTTTTTCCGGTGCAATCCCCGCTGTCCGCCCCGGGCGTGTCGTGGGCCGGCTTTTATTGGTTACTTTCCAGCAATGGAAAGGAATTAAAGATTGCCGGGGAGGCCCCGCAGGGTGCTTCTTTTTATTGCCGCGCTTTGTAACCGAGCCAACCTTCCCCCACTTTGGCCCGGGCAAAAGTGGCAAAACCCGCCGGGGGAAACCCCCGGACCCCATGGATATAGTTTTTCTGTTGTCCGCCCTGGCCGTACCAGGGGCGGACAACAGAAAAACTATATCCA
>CALGIL010000353.1 GCA_937914895.1 uncultured Angelakisella sp. | reverse complement strand
GGCTGCTGGCCGCCCAGGTCCGGCCCCAGGAGGCATGCGGGGTGTGCGCCGCCCCCGAAGCGGAGGGGCAGCCTTAGGCGGAAGGGTCCGGGGATATGCGCCCGGGCCCTTTGCTGTAAGGCCAAAGTCTCCGCATCTGGCACGGGGACCCGCCGGGGCGCCGCTTCTTTTCGTTGCACTCGGCCCCCGGGCCGGGTATAATGGAAGGAAAAGGGCATCAGGTGAAGGAGGAACGCGGATATGTTTGACACAATGATGGACACCATCGGCTTTGTAACCCAGGCCGACCCCCAGGTGGGGGAGGCCATGGCGGCGGAGCTGGGCCGCCAGCGCCGGAATATCGAGCTTATTGCCTCGGAGAATTTTGTCTCCCCCGCGGTGCTGGCCGCCATGGGCTCGGTGCTGACCAACAAATACGCCGAGGGCTACCCCGGCAAGCGATATTACGGCGGATGCCAGTGCGTGGACGTGGTGGAGGAGCTGGCCCGCAGCCGCGCCAAAGAACTGTTTGGCGCGGACCACGCCAACGTGCAGCCCCACTCCGGCGCCCAGGCCAACATGGCTGTCTACTTTGCGCTGCTGCAGCCCGGCGACACCGTCCTTGGCATGAATCTGGCCCACGGCGGCCACCTGACCCACGGCTCGCCGGTGAATATGTCCGGCAGGCTGTATAACTTTGTCCCCTACGGGGTGTCCGACGATACCGAAACCATCGACTACGACGCCCTGCGCCGCCTTGCCAAAGAGGTCCGCCCTAAAATGATTGTGGCGGGGGCCTCGGCCTACCCCCGGGAGATCGACTTTAAGACCATGGGGGAGATTGCCCGGGAGGCGGGCGCCTACCTGATGGTGGACATGGCCCACATTGCGGGGCTGGTGGCCGCGGGCCTGCACATGGACCCGGTGCCCCACGCCGACGTGGTAACCACCACCACCCACAAGACCCTGCGGGGCCCCCGGGGCGGCATGATCCTTTGCAGGGCGGACCTGGCCGCCCAAATTGACAAGGCCATCTTTCCCGGCACCCAGGGCGGCCCCCTGGAGCATATCATCGCCGCCAAGGCCGTCTGCTTTGGCGAGGCGCTGAAGCCGGAATTTAAGATTTACCAGCGGCGTATTGTCCAAAACGCCGGGGCCCTGGCCAAGGGGCTGACGGACCGGGGGATGCGCCTTGTGTCCGGCGGCACCGACAACCACATGATGCTGGCCGACCTGCGCAGCGTGGGCCTGACCGGCAGGGAGTTGGAGCACCGCCTGGACGAGGTGTACATCACCGTCAACAAAAACGCCATCCCCGGCGACCCCGAAAAGCCCTTTGTCACCAGCGGCATCCGGGTGGGCACCCCCGCCGTTACCACCCGGGGCATGGACGAAGGGGATATGGACGTCATTGCCGGCTGCATCTGGGACGCCGCCACCGCCTATCCCCAACGGGCGGACGACATTCGGGACCGGGTGGGCGCCCTGTGCGCCAAGCATCCCCTCTATGAGTGACCCCGCGCCAATTCCGACCAAAAAGGAGACCCTATGAGCGACATCATCTGGAGGGCTGCCGCCTATGTGGCGGTCATCCTCCTGGGCTATGGGATGAAGCGGGCGGGGGCCTTTGGCCCCGACGACTACAAGGTCCTGTCCAAGGTCCTGTTTAACGTCACCATTCCCGCGGCCATCCTAAGCAACGTGGGCAGCGTCCGCCTGGACCCGGCCCTGCTCCTCCTCATCCCCATGGGCCTTGGGGCCAACCTGGCGCTGCTGGCCGCGGGGCTGCTGCTGTCCCGGGGGCGGTCCCGGCCCACCCGGGCCCTGTACGGCGTCAATATGCCCGGCTACAACGTGGGGGCCTTTATGCTGCCCCTGGCCCAAAGCTTTTTGGGCCCCCTGGCCATGGCGGGCACCTGCATCTTTGACGTGGGCAACGCCATTATGTGCACCGGGGGCACCTACGCCGTCGTCAGCGCCGTTTTGGACAAGGAGAGCGGTTTCAGCCTGCGCTCCCTGGCCAAAAGCCTCTCCCGCTCCGGGCCCTTTCTGGCTTATCTGGTGTTTTTGGCGCTGGTGTTTTTGGGGGTGTCCATCCCCGCGCCGGTCCAAAGCCTTATTGGGGTGGCGGCGCCGGCCAATGGCTTTTTGGCCATGCTGATGATTGGCACGGCCATGGACATCCGCTTCGACCGCCGGTATCTGCTTAAGGCCCTGGTGGTGCTGGGGGTGCGGTACGCCCTGTCCGGCGCCTTTGCGCTTTTGTGCTTTTTTGCCACCCCCTTTCCCCTGGAGGTGCGTCAGGCCGTGGCCCTTTGCATGTTTGCGCCCCTGTCCGCCCTGGCGCCGGTGTACACCGAGCAGTGCGGAGGAGATCCGCGCCTGGCCGGCTTTGTCAACACCCTGTCCATCCCCATAGGCATGGCGGTCATTGTGACCCTTGTCATGGCCATGGGCGTCTGAATCCCGCAGCTTGGGGCGGCACCGCACAAAGAAAAGGATGAAATTGCCTTAGAAAAGGAGGGAGGACCATGGCAAGTCCCCTGGCCGACCGCATCCGCCCGAGGACCCTGGACGACATGGTGGGGCAGCAGCACCTCCTGGGGGAGGGCGGCCTGCTGCGGCGCATCGCCCGGGGGGGCCAGATCCCCAACATGATCTTTTACGGCCCCTCGGGGGTGGGCAAAACCACCGCCGCCCGGATTATTGCCGCCGGGGCGGACAAAAAGCTGTACAAGCTCAACGGCACCACCGCGGGCACCGCGGACATCAAGGCCCTGATTAAGGAGTTGGACGGCTTTGACGCCATGGGCGGGGTGGTGCTGTACCTGGACGAGATCCAGTACCTGAACAAAAAGCAGCAGCAGACCCTGCTGGAATTCATCGAGGACGGGTCCATCACCCTTATTGCCTCCACCACCGAAAACCCCTATTTTTATATTTATAACGCCATCCTCAGCCGCTCCACCGTCTTCGAGTTTAAGCTGGTGGACGCGGCGGAGGTGCGCCGGGGCCTGGACCGGGTGCTGAAGGTGCTGGAGGAGGACGGCCCCGTGGAGGTGGAGGAGGGCGTTTTGGACCACATTGCCGCGGCCTGCGGCGGGGATGTGCGCAAGGCCATTAACGCCCTGGAGCTGGCGTACCTGGCCGCCGCGGCCACCCAGGGGCCAAAGCGGATTACCCTGGAGGACGCAAAGGCCCTGAGCCAGCGCAGCGCCATGCGGTACGACCGGGAGGGGGACGAGCATTATGACCTCCTGAGCGCCCTGCAAAAGTCCATCCGGGGCTCCGACCCCGATGCGGCCCTGCACTACCTGGCCCGCCTGTTGGAGGCGGGGGACCTGCTGTCCCCCTGCCGGCGCCTTTTAGTCATTGCCGCCGAGGACATCGGCCTTGCCTATCCCATGGCCATTTCGGTGGTCAAGGCCTGCGTGGACGCCGCCGTCCAGGTGGGTTTGCCCGAGGCCCAGCTGCCCCTGGCCGAGGCGGCGGTGCTGCTGGCCACCGCCCCCAAGTCCAACGCGTCGGCCATGGGCATTTGGGCGGCCATGGCGGATGTGCAGGCGGGCCTTGCCGGGCCCATCCCCCGCCAGCTGCAAAACAAGCACTACGACGGGGCCGACGCCAGGGTAAAGGGCCAGCACTACCAGTATCCCCACGACTTTCCCGACCACTGGGTGGCCCAGCAGTACCTGCCCGACGCCGTAAAGGATAAGGTGTACTACACCCCCCAGGACAACAAAACCGAGCAGGCCGCCAGGGCCTACTGGGAGAAAATTAAGGGCCGGAACAAATAGGCGGCCCGCCGCCCCTGAAAAAGGCCCCGCGGGGACAAAAAAACACCGGACGTCTTCGTCCGGTGTTTTGCGGTCTGCCCCAAAAGGCACTTGCATAAGGGAACGCAGGGGGAATGGTGTGAAAGGGGGCGGTGAGCCCCCGCTTTCGCGCCCAGGCGCACATCGTGCGCCGGCTTGCCCCTTTTGTGTGCTTGTCAGAAGCTTTTGCCGTTTGTCACTTCGATTTGGCCGCGGAGCACCGCGCCGGATTCGACGTTGAGGCTGCCCGCCGTCAGGTTGCCGATGAGAGTGGAGGTGCCCTTCATCTGGACGGTGCCCGACGCGGAGATGTCCCCCATGACCTTGCCGTGGTTTTCCACATCGGCGGCGGCAATGTTGCCGGTAACCTGCCCGTGGGGGAGGATGACAATGCTGTTGTCGCTGGAGATGCTGCCCTCCACCGAGGAGCCCTCCAGCTTGACCGACCCGGCGCGGATGTTGCCCAGCACCGAGCCCGCCACGTACAGGTGGCTGTCGCAGTCCACGTCCCCTTCCACACGGCCCTGGATGGACAGGTTGGAGCCGGTTTTAATGTTGCCGGTAATGACGGTGTCGGCCGTGATGACGGAGGTCTCCTTGGGCGCGGGGGGCAGGTCCGCCAGCAGGTCCTTTACCAGGGGAATTTCTTCGGGCTCGCCGTCCGGCACCTCGGGCTCCGCCGGGGTCGGGGCGGGCACGGCGGTATCCGCCGGGGCGGAGTCCCTGCGGGACCTCCAGAACGAGGTCTTCATATCGCTCTCGCCGGCCTCCTCAGGTTTATATAGGGTATAGTCCATCGATTTTCCCATATCCTTCCTCCTCCTGACAATTGCGTTCAAACACAGACGGCCGCGGATGGGACCCATGCCGCGGGATGGGCGGAAGCGGTACCGCCGCGCAATGGATAGGGTGCGTGCCACGTTTGAGTAAATTATAGAAGTTATTCATCACATTGTCAATAAATGTCAAATATTCTGTAAAATCCCGGTAGAAGGTGGAAAAAATTCCCGAGCAGGCGGGCGCAGACCGCCGCCGCACGCCAAAAAAGACGCCGCGCAGACGTGCGGCGTCCCTGGGGGGCGGGGGCAGAAAGTTGTGTCGGTTATGTAAAAACCGTCTCCACCAGCTTGTGGGAGCAGTCGGTGCTGTACTGCCAGCGGTCCAGGTGCCCCTCCCGGATAAAGTAGCGCACCTTTGGCAGGGAGTAGGAGGCGTCAAAGGCGTCCACAATGATGAGCTTGATCTTCATTTTTTCGGGGATGATGTTTTTGATGTACACGCTGGCGTGCTGCCCCGGCGCCACCCCGGGAAAGGGCTCCGCCAGCCCCGCCAGGTTGGGGGTCAGCTCCACAAAGACGCCGTAGTCCTCCACCGACCGCACAATGCCGGCCACCGTCTCCCCGGGCTGGAACAGGTCGGCGTTTTGCTGCCAGGTGCCCAGCAGCTCCTTGTGGCTCAGGCAGATGCGCCCGTCCGGCTCCCGGGTTTTAACCACCGCCCGGATGTTGTCCCCGGGGCGGAAGCGGTCCCGGGGGTGGGCAATGCGGGAGACGGAGATCTGGTCGATGGGGATGAGGGAGGGCAGGCCGCAGCCCATGTCCACAAAGCACCCGAAGGATTCCAGATGGGTGACCCGCCCGGGGATGATGTCCCCGGGGACCAGGCGGTCCAGGTATTCCCGGGTGCACCGCTCCTGGGCAAGGCGGCGGCTTAGGACGGGCAGCAGCCCCCCGTCGGACCGGCGGCGCAGCCCGGTGACCACAAAGGACACTGGCTTGCCCACCCGGGAGATGATGGCGATGTCCCGGGTGCTGCCCTCGGCAATGCCCATGGCCCCCTCCACCCGGGGGATCATCCCTTTGGCCGGGCCCAGGTCCACCACCAGGTTGTGCTCAAAGTCGCACAGGACGGCTCTGGCCTCCAAAATCCTCCCCTCCCGCATGGCTTCCTCCAGGGCGGCTGGGGAGGCAAGGCAGGACTGATTGTCCGGGCGGTCGATGAGGACGCCTTCGGGATAAAATTCGGACATTTGCCAAACCCCCTTTTTCTACAAGGCGGCGGACAAACGGAAGTGCAGGTCGCGCCGACTGTTCCATTTTATGCGCCCGGGACAGGGTTCTATTCCTTCTCGTCCCCACGGACCGATATTTTCCGTGCCCCCAGGGCGGCCAGCTCCCGGACGGCGGCGGCCTCCCCGGCGGCGGCACAGCGCACCTGCACAAGATAATCCGCCCCCGCGTCCTCCCGCAGGGGCCGGCCCAGGGCGGCCATGGCGGTGCCGTGCCCGGCGGGGGGCCGGGTGACTGCCGCGGCAGCGCCGCCGGCTCCCGCCGCCCCCAGGACCGAGGCGGCCAGGGCGGCGGTTTCCTCCTCGTCAAAGTGTGCGGTGATGACGACGTCCATGACGGACCTCCTTTTGGCCCGGCGCGGGCCCATGATTTGGCATACCGGTATTTTTTGCCGCAGACGGCCCGACTAACCGTGTTTCCGTTGCGTTTTTACAGAAAAATTGTTATAATATTTTTCATATGACAGTTTGCGGCCCCCCGGGAAAGGAGGAATCCGGCCATGGACGTGCGCGTGGGCGACATCCTGGAAATGAAAAAGCCCCACCCCTGCGGGTGTAAGGAGTTTTTGGTCACCCGGGTGGGTATGGACTTTAAAATCAAATGCCAAAAGTGCGGGCACCTGGTGATGGTCCCGCGGCTGAAGGTGGAACGGAACATTAAAAAGCTGCGCCGCCCCGGAGAGGAAGAGGCATGAGGGGAGGCGCCGGACAGGAGAGGGGGAAGGGGTATGCTGGATAAAATCGGGGCCGCCGAGTCCCGGTATGAGGAGATTGGCAACCTGCTGACGGACCCGGGCGTCCTGAATGACAACCAGCGGTACCGGGACCTGATGAAGGAGTATAAGACCCTGACCCCCATTGTGGAAAAATACCGGGAGTACGCCGCCGCCCAGGCAGCCCTGCAGGAGGCGAAGGACCTGCTGGACGAATCGGGCCTGGACCGGGACCTGCAGGAGATGGCCCGGGAGCAGCTGGAGGAGAGCCGGGAGCGGATGGAGACCTGCGCCGGGGAGCTGAAAATCCTGCTGCTGCCCCGGGACCCCAACGACGAAAAAAACGTCATTGTGGAAATCCGCGGCGGCGCCGGCGGCGAGGAGGCCGCCTTGTTTGTGGCGGTGCTGTACCGGATGTACACCCTGTACGGCGAGCGCCGGGGCTGGAAAAGCGAGCGGATGGGCGCAAACGAAACCGAGCTTGGGGGCTTTAAGGAGATCAGCTTTTCCATTGACGGCGACGGGGCCTATTCCCGCCTGAAGTACGAAAGCGGGGTCCACCGGGTCCAGCGGGTGCCCGAGACCGAGTCCCAGGGGCGCATCCACACCTCCACCGTCACGGTGGCGGTGCTGCCCGAGGCCGAGGAGGTGGAGCTGGAAATCGACCCCAAGGATTTGCAGATTGACACCTACCGGTCCTCCGGCGCGGGGGGCCAGCACGTCAACAAGACCAGCTCCGCCATCCGCATTACCCACCTGCCCACCGGCACGGTGGTGGAGTGCCAGGACGAGCGCAGCCAGTACAAAAACAAGGAAAAGGCCATGCGGGTGCTGCGCTCCCGCCTGTATGAGGCAAAGCTGCGCCGGCAGACGGACCAGATTGCCGCCCAGCGCCGGCTGCAGGTGGGCACCGGCGACCGCAGCGAGCGCATCCGCACCTACAACTACCCCCAGGGACGGGTGACGGACCACCGCATCGGCCTGACCCTGTATAAGCTGGACGCCGTGCTGGGGGGGGACCTGGATGAGCTGACCGACGCCCTTATCACCTACGACCAGGCACAAAAGCTCAGCGCGGCCCAGGACGCCCCGGCCTGAGGGACGCCCGGGAAGAAGGAGACAGAATGAGGAAGACCCGGCTGCTGCGGGGGTACGACCCGCAAAAAGACAGGGAGGACATAGAGACCGCGGCCCGTATTCTGCGGGAGGGCGGGACGGTGATCATCCCCACCGAGACGGTGTACGGCCTGGCGGCGGACGCCTGCAACCCGGCGGCGGTGGAGCAGATTTTTATTGCCAAGGGCCGCCCCGCCGACAACCCCCTGATTGTACACATTTCGGACCTGGGCCAGCTGGAGGGCCTTGTGACCCGCATCCCCGGCCAGGTGGGGGCCCTGGCGGCCCGCTTCTGGCCCGGCCCCCTGACTTTGGTGCTGCCCAAGTCCGACAAGGTCCCCCTGGTCACCAGCGGGGGGCTGGACACCGTGGCGGTGCGGATGCCCTCCAACCCGGTGGCACGTGCCATCCTGGACGCGGCGGGGGTGCCCCTGGCGGCCCCGTCCGCCAACCGGTCCGGCATCCCCAGCCCCACCACCGCCCAGCACTGCCGGGACGATATGTGGGGGCGGGTGGACGCCATTGTGGAATCCGGGGAGTGCCAGGTGGGGGTGGAATCCACCGTGCTGTCCCTCTGCACCCCGGTGCCCACCCTGCTGCGCCCCGGCGCCGTCACCCTGGAGGAGCTGCGGGGGGTGCTGGGGGAGGTGCGCATGGACCCCGGCGTCCTGGAGCACCTGGAGGACACGGCCAAGGCCCCCTCGCCGGGGATGAAGTACACCCATTACAGCCCCCGGGCCAAGGTCATTCTGGTCAAGGGCAGCCCGGAACAATACGGGCGGTATGTCACCTACCACCAGGACGACGGGGACTTTGCCATGTGCTTTGAGGAGGACATCCCCTACCTGGACGCGCCCCTTGCGTCCTACGGGGGGCAGACCGACTACCGCCGCCAGGCCCACGAGCTGTTTGACGTCCTGCGGATGCTGGATAAGCTGGAGGCCGAGCGGATTTTTGTCCACGCCCCCGCCCCCCAGGGCGTCGGCCTTGCGGTGTACAACCGCCTTATCCGCGCGGCGGGCTTTTTGGTGGTGGACCTGGACCAGGAACCCGCCGGGGAGGCGGAAAAGGAAGAGTAAAGCGGGAAAGATTCCGCCGTGGAAAGGAGGTCCGCACCCATGATGGTCATTGGACTGACCGGCCCCACCGGCGCCGGCAAAACCGCCGTCTGCCGGGTGCTGGCCGACTGGGACGGCATTTCGGTGGTGGACTGCGACCAGGTGGCCCGCAAGGTGGTGGGCAAGGGCAAGCGGTGTCTGCTGGACCTGGCGGTGGAGTTTTCCCCGGTCATCATCAGCGCCGACGGCACCCTTAACCGCAGGCGCCTGGCCCAAATCGTCTTTACCGACAGGGAGAAGCTCAAACGGCTTAACGCCATCGTCTTTCCCCACATCCTGGAGGAAATTGAAGAGGAGCTGGCCGCCGCCCGCTGGCGGGGCGACCGGGCCGCGGTGCTGGACGCCCCCACCCTGTTTGAAAGCGGGGCCGACCGCCTCTGCGACACCATTGTGGTGGTTACCGCCAGCCCCGGCATCCGGCAGTTCCGTATTATGAACCGGGACGGCCTGAGCCCCGAGGAGGCCCAAAACCGCATGAACAGCCAGCAGGACGAGGCGTTTTATGTGGGGCGCGCCGACCATATCCTGCGCAACGACGAGGACTCGGCGGCCCTGCGCCTGCAGGTGCTGGAGCTGATGAACCGGCTGGGACTGTAAGGCAATGGATAATTGATAATGGACAATGATGGAGAGGCGGAAGGGAGAAACCATGGAGTATAAGGAGCGGGCCCTGTCCTTGTGGCGGGCCATCCACCGGCAGGACTGGGATGCCCTGGCGGACTTTTTGGCCCCTGACGCCCAAATTTTTTGGCACAACACCCGGGAGCGCTTTACCCCCGGGGAATTTGTCCGGGCCAACAGCGAATACCCCGGCGACTGGACCGTCACGGTGGAACGGGCGGAGGAATGGGGGGACCTGGTGGTCACCGCCATTCAAACCCGGGCGGGGGAGGCATCCTTTCACGCCGTCTCCTTCTTCCAGATGGGGGAGGACGGGCGCATCGTCCGGCTGGACGAATACTGGGGCGGCGACGGACCCCCGCCCCGGTGGCGCATAGATAAGCAGATTGGCACCCCCATGGAATAGTGAACAGATAACAGATAGCAATGAACAATTATAGTAGCTGCGGAAAGCACCAAGGGATTCCGTTGCATTCCGGCGGTTTCCCACTGTACAGAGGTGTGCCCTATGATACCCACCGAAAGCACCAAGGGATTCCTTTGCGTTCCAGCGGCTTCCCCACT
>CALGIL010000352.1 GCA_937914895.1 uncultured Angelakisella sp. | reverse complement strand
GCTCGGTTACAAAGCGTAGTAATGGGAGAAAGCACCCCGCAGGGCAACCCTGGCAATTTTTGGCCACTTTCCATTGCTGGAAAGTAACAAACAAAAGGCGGCCCACGCCACGACCGGGGTGAACAACAGAAAAATCATATTCATAAGGCCCCGCCGGAGGCGTAGGAGGATTTGGGGTCACGCCCCATAGAGTAAAAAAGCCAACCTTGGCCAAAAGCAAAACTCCGCCCGACAGGGCATCACCCACCCCGAAGGGAACCCCCGCCGCAGGCAATATAAAGTTCGGGACCCATCCCATGGCATAAAGAAGATGACTTTTGATAAATCCAAAAGCCCCGCCCGGCAGGGCACCAATCCCCCCAAGGGAACACCTGCCCGCCAGGGCATTAACGAGGAGGCACCCTATGTCCTTCCCAAAGGAAAACATCCGCAATTTCTGCATCATCGCCCACATCGACCATGGCAAAAGCACCCTGGCCGACCGCATTCTGGAGTCCACCTCCGCCGTCTCCCAAAGGGATATGGAGGAACAGATTCTGGACAACATGGACCTGGAACGGGAGCGGGGCATCACCATCAAGGCCCGGGCGGTGCGGCTGCACTACCAGGCGGATGACGGAAAGGAATACCAGTTTAACCTCATCGACACCCCGGGGCACGTGGACTTCCACTACGAGGTGTCCCGGTCCCTGGCGGCCTGCGAGGGGGCCGTGCTGGTGGTGGACGCCAGCCAGGGCATCGAGGCCCAAACCCTGGCCAACACGTATCTGGCGGTGGACCATAATCTGGAGATTGTGCCGGTCATCAACAAAATCGACCTGCCCGCCGCCGACCCGGACCGGGTGGCCGCCGAGATCGAGGACATCATCGGCATCCCCGCCCTGGACGCCCCCCGCATTTCGGCCAAAACCGGCCTGAATATCCATGAGGTGCTGGAGCGCATTGTCCGGGACATCCCGGCCCCGGCCGGGGATGACGGCAAACCCCTGCGGGCCCTTATCTTCGATTCGGTGTACGACAGCTATAAGGGGGTTATTGTCTATGTCCGGGTGGTGGATGGGACCATCCGCCCCGGCGCGGAGGTGAAGATGATGGCCACCGGCGCCGTTTTTCAGGTGGTGGAGTGCGGCGTCATGGGGGCCACCAGCCTCCAGCCCACCGGGGAGCTGAGCGCCGGGGAGGTGGGTTATCTCACCGCCTCCATCAAGACGGTCAAGGATACCGCCGTGGGCGATACCGTCACATCCGCCCAGGCCCCCGCCGCCCAGGCCCTGGAGGGCTACCGCAAGGTGAACCCCATGGTCTTCTGCGGCATTTACCCCGCCGACGGCGCCCGGTACCCCGACCTGCGGGACGCTTTGGACAAGCTGCAGCTTAACGACGCCTCCCTCACCTTTGAGCCGGAGACCTCGGTGGCCCTGGGCTTTGGCTTCCGCTGCGGCTTTTTGGGCCTGCTGCACATGGAGATCATCCAGGAGCGGCTGGAACGGGAGTACAACCTGGACCTGGTGACCACCGCCCCCAGCGTCGTCTATAAGCTGAAGATGACAAACGGCGAGGTCCGCACCATCGACAACCCCACCAATTACCCCGACCCCTCCCTTATCGCCGAAAGCGAGGAGCCCTTTGTGAACGCCAGCATCTTCACCCCCAGCCCGTACATCGGGGCCATCATGGACCTGTGCCAGGGGCGGCGGGGGATTTATAAGGATACAAAATATCTGGACGCCGACCGGGTGGAGCTCCACTATCAGCTGCCCCTGGGGGAGATCATTTACGACTTCTTTGACGCCCTAAAGTCCCGCACCCGGGGCTACGCCAGCCTGGATTACGAGATGGCGGACTACCGCCCCTCCCGCCTGGTCAAGCTGGATGTGCTTTTAAACGGCGATGTTGTGGACGCCCTGTCCTTTATCGTCTTTGCGGATAACGCCTATCCCCGGGCCCGCAAGCTGGCCGAGCGCCTGAAGGAGCACATCCCCCGCCAGATGTTCGAGGTGCCCATCCAGGCCGCCGTGGGCGGCAAGATCATTGCCCGGGAGACGGTAAAGGCTCTGCGCAAGGATGTGCTGGCCAAGTGCTACGGCGGCGACATCACCCGGAAGAAAAAGCTGCTGGAAAAGCAGAAGGAAGGCAAAAAGCGGATGCGCCAGCTGGGCAGCGTCGAGGTGCCCCAGGAGGCCTTTATGGCGGTGCTCAAGCTGGGGGACGACTGACCCCCGCGCCGCGGAAAGGAGCCGCCATGAATCTGCAGCAGACCGGCCCGGCCCCCGGCGGGCCGCCGGAGCGGGAGGCCGCCCTGGGGCTGTACCTCCATGTGCCCTTCTGCCTGGCACGCTGCCCCTACTGCGACTTTTACTCCACCACCCGCCTGGACCGCCGGGGGGCGTATACAGAGGCCATGGCCCGCGCCATGGCCCTGGCCCCCGGTGCGGGCAGGGCCCTGGATACCCTCTATCTGGGCGGGGGGACGCCCTCCCTGCTGGGGGAGGGCGTCCTTTCGCTGCTGGAGGCGGTCCGCCGGCACTGGCGGCTGACGGAGGGGGCCGAGATCACCCTGGAGGCCAACCCCGGCACGGTCACCCCGGAGCTGCTGCGCCTTTGGCGGCAGGCGGGGGTGAACCGCCTGTCCATGGGCATCCAGGCGGGGAGCGGCCCGGAACTGAAAACCCTGGGCCGAATTCATACCCTGGAGGAGGGCCTTGCCGCGGTGGAGGAGGCCCGGCGGGCGGGTTTTGAGAATGTGTCGGTGGATATGATGCTGGCCACCCCGGGGCAGACGGCAGAAACCGCCCGGGAGCTGGCGGACCTGCTGGCCGGCCTGCCGGTGACCCACATTTCCGCCTACCTTTTGAAGATTGAGGAGGGCACCCCCTTTGCCCGGCAGGGCATGGCCGACCGGTGCCCAGATCGGAAGAGCGTCGTGTAGGGAAAGAGTGTAGAT
>CALGIL010000351.1 GCA_937914895.1 uncultured Angelakisella sp. | reverse complement strand
CCCGGGGGGCACCGCCCGGGCCGGGCTGGACGCCCTGGCGGCAAGCGGCCTGGAGGAGACCGTTCGCACCTGCTGTGACGCCACCCTTCGGCGCGCCCGGGAGCTGGGAAAGTAGCTTTCAAAATCCCCGCCCCAAAAGAGGGCACCGGCCCGCCCGGACAGCCGGATAACTTGTACTATTTTATCAGGACCGCGCATACGCTTTCACTAGAGAGTGCATGGGCGGTCCTCTTCTTTGTACCTGAGGAAAGGGGGCGCCGGACAAACGAAGGATATGGAAAACATAGGGCGGTGAAAAGCATGAAGCTGAGACCGGTAAAAAAGCGCAGGCGGCGCCCGGGGGACCGGCAGTCCCTGGGGCAGTATCTTCGGGCCAGAAAAGCCACCCTTCTGTTTTTTGGGATCTTTCTGGCGGGCCTGACCGCCGGAAGCTTTTACGCCTGCGTTGACGGCAGCGGCAGTATGGTGCTCATCTCCATCGTCATCAATTCGGTAAAGCTGCAGCAGACCCTGCCCTTTTTCCGAATCTTTTTGCAGTGCGCCACCCAGGTTTTCGGCATTTTGGTCTATCTGTATTTTGCCGCCTACTGCATGAAAGGGAAGTGGCTTATTTACATGACCCCCCTGGTGTTTGGCCTGTCCGTGGGGGCCATTACCACCTCGGTGCTGTACCGCTTTGGCCTGTCCGGGTTTTTATATGTGCTGCTGTGCCTTTTTGTGCCCAAGTTCCTGGAGCTTTTGCTGTTGGTGGTCCTGTGCAACGCCTGCCTGCGGATCTCGGCCGGGGTAGGGATGGGGACCCAGGTAAAAGGGGATATTTTCTGGATGTTTGCTATCTTTTTCGCGGTTTTTGCGTTTATGGAGGGGCTCTTGCTTTTCCGCTTTTGTGCATTATTACCACTGAATCTCTGACAAATATTACGCGCTGTAAAATTGTGCAAGCTGCCCAAACTATCAAAAGCCGCCCAGTTATGAGCGGCTTTTTGATAGTTTATTAACAATTATGATATTTTTAGTCTTTTTTATTCTTGGGCGCCTGGATGTGCGCCAGGGGCGATTTGTCCGCGGCGGATTCCATTTGGGTATTGGCCACATGGGTATAAATCTCCGTGGTGGCCAGGTTGGCGTGGCCCAAAATTTCCTTCAGCACCCGGATGTCCACGCCGCCGTGCTGGTACATCAGCGTCGCCGCGGTATGGCGCAGCTTGTGGGGCGAAAATCCCCGGCCGTCAAGCCCGGCCTTTTTCAGGTTTTCCTCCACGATTTGTTCCACGCGCCGGGGACTTAGGGGCGTTCCGTTTTTGGACAGAAGCAGCACCGTCTTATACTGGGCCTTAACAGGCTCCTGCCGGACCTCCAGATAGGCCTGGATGGCGCTGACGCAGGCATCGTTAAGGTAAATGAGCCGCTCCTTGTTGCCCTTGCCCAAAAGCACCAGCGTGTTATCCCGGATCCGTTCGGTGCGGATGCCCACCAGCTCCGACAGGCGCATCCCGCAGTTGAGCAGCAGCGTCAGAATACAGTAATCCCGCTGACGATAGGGGCCGTCCGCCACGGACAGCAGCGCCACGCTTTCTTCCAGCGTCAAATACTTGGGCACCGACTTTTTCAGGCTGGGGGTTTCCAGATCCTTCAAGGGATTCTCCTGCAGCAGATTGGTTTTGCTGGTGAGATACTTATAAAATGCACGCAGGCTGGAAACCTTGCGTGCGCGGGTGTTGGCGCCGTTGTCGTTGATGCTCTGCACGTAGTTCAGAAAACCGTAGGCATCCGAGATGTTGGCGTCCAGCACCAGCTGGGGCGGAATATCCGCAGTGGGAATAGCCTCCAGATTTTCGCTGTCCATGGGCAGCCCGTCGCGGGAGGCCTTGAGATACCGCAGAAAGAATCGGATGTCGGTATAATACGCCTCGATGGTCCTGGGCGAACGGCCTTTAATGGTCATCATATAAAACAGAAAGTCCTTGACCAGCTGTGGGCAGTCGCAGTTTTGTACGTTAAATCCGGCCATTTTCAGAAAACCTCCTTAAAACACTTCCCTCTATTTCGCTAAATTTTTATTTAGCGAAATAGAATCCATAGGGATTATACCACGCCCCCGCAGGAATAGTCAATAAAATCGGATTTGCAAAAATGACGGCTTCCCATTATTGGTGAGATATTTCAAATTTTTATTACTTACTTTACATTGAAATTGAAAATCCGGTAACCAAGCGGATTGATGCCCCCTTTGATGGCTATAAACTGACACACGAAAAGCAATACGAAATGGAACGGAAAATGGAAGAACTGGAACGCCGCTTGGAGGCCGTAGAAAATCGGATCGCATAGCAAAAAGCCACCCCTTCCGGGGTGGCTTTTCTTTCGATAGCGGCCAGGCGCCAATCACACCCAGCCGCCCAATAATTCTTTGTCATTCGTACCGCAGCGCATCCACCGGCCTCAGCATGGCGGCCAGCTTGGCCGGATACACACCAAATAAAACGCCCACCAGGCTGGAAAACAGAATGGTGTAGCCCACCGTGGCCGGTTCAATGGTCAGGGCCAGCCCAAACAGCAGGCGGGCCGCCTGGGCGGCGACAATGCTGGCGGCAATGCCAAGCAGACTGCCCAGCAGGTTCATCATCAGGGATTCCAGCATAAATTCCGCCAGAATGCTCCCCTTTTTGGCGCCGATGGCCTTTTTGATGCCAATTTCCCGGGTTCGGTCCTGGACCGAAACGATCATGATGGTCATGATGCTCAGGCCGCTGACCACCATGGACACCCCGCCAATGGCCGACAGCACCAGGGTCACCACCTCCAGGATGGCGTTGAGCCGGTCCTTCTGCACCGCCAGGTCCTCATACCGGTAAAGATGCTGGTACCCCGCCTGGCTGTCCAGAACGGAAATGATGCTGTCCCCCACCGACTGGGCCTGGGCCGCGTCCGACACCCGCACGAACATTTGGTCGATGGTGGTTTTGCCGGTCATTTCCTGTAAGGCGGTGTACGGCACATAGACAAAGGACGGGATGAGGTCCCCCGCAATCCCCTTGATGGCGCTGTTGTCCCCGCTGACCACCCCGATGATCTCGAACTCCTGGGCGGCGCTGCCCACCGTCAGCGAGACGGTCTTGCCCACAATGTTGGTGCGGTGGTAATAGGCCTGGGCCATGGCTTCGTCCACCACGCAGACATAGGCGCCCGCCGCCACGTCGCTGCGGCGCAGAAGGCGCCCGCTGCTCACCGGCATGGCGATGATCCGGGAGGCGTTTTGGTCCACGCCGCAGACCATGGCCTCCCCCACGTACTCCCGCATGGACGCCTGCCCCATGCCGGTGATGAGGGGGGCGGCAATATCCACCCCCTCCATGTCCCCGATCTCCCCCAAAAGCTCCCCGTCCAGGACGTTAAGGTCCTTGCGCACCGCGGAAACGGTGATGCAGTCAAAGCCCAGGCCCTCCAGCTCGGAGTTAATGGCGCCCCGCCCCATGGAGCCGATGGAGGCGATGAGGAGCACCGAAAAAACGCCGATGGCAATGCCCAGAATGGTCAGGACGGTCTGTATCCGCTTGCGGAAAATGTTTTTTCCCGCCCACCGCGCTAATTCCAGCAACTCAGCTTCCCTCTTCCAGCAAATAAACTTTGGGCAGCGCGTCCTGGTACCCCGGGACCACCGCCACGGCCTCGCCCCTAACCAGTCCCTGGGCGATCTCCACCCCCTCGGCCAGCTCCGCACCGGTTTGGATCAGCCTCTCCTCCAGGCGGCCGGGGCCCACCACAAGGACATATTCCGCATTGGATGCGTTTTGATATACCGCCTCGTAAGGCAGGGTCAGCACCTCCCTGGCATCCTCTGTAAAGATTTGTGCCTTTACGCTTATCCCCGCCGTATATTGCCCCGTCAGATCCGCCATGGTAATCTCCATTTCCACCACCGTATCATAACCGGTGCCGTTAAACACCTTTTTGGCCTGGGGGCTGATGCCCGTGATGCTGCCCCACCACTCCCCCCGCAGGGCGTCCCCGGTCACCAGCACCGGGTCCCCCAGGCGGACCTCCATGGCCTGTTTTTCGGACACGTTGGCCAGCACAAGCCAGCTTTGGTGGCTGTTGACACCGTACAGGGTCTCCCCGGCGCGGATGACCGTCCCGGCCAGGGGCAGCTTTGTGTTGACAACGCCGGTAATGGGTGCGGTGACCAGCAGCTCCGAGGGCTCCTCCCGGGCCTCCAAAAACTGCTGGGCCGCCTGCCAACCCGATTCCCCCAAAAGTCCCTCGGGCAGCAGCTCCTCGCCGCCGTACAGCTGCGCCAGGGCCTCCAGCTGGCTGGAGCCCTGCAGGGCGCCGGAATAATCCCTGGATTCGTAAGTATAAAAGGACTGGTTTTGCACCTGCTTCACCCGGGCCACCGCCTGCCCCTCCTCCACTTGGTCCCCCACGGCGACATAGGTTTCCAGCACCTCGTACAGCCCCCCGGCCATCACCTGGCAGGCGTGCCGGGGATACAGGGCGCCGCTGCAGCGTACACTGTTTTGATACAGCGAAAGCGTGGGGGTAACCACCTCATAGCGCTGGGTCCCCTTCAGCATCAGCGACGGAATCAGGCCCGCCGCCAAAATGAGCAGGGTGACGACGGGCAGGGCCAACCATCTTTTCATCTGTCTTCCTCCAACCATCCAAAATACACAAAAACAGCGGGCTTTCACCCGGCAGACCAACTGATGTTAGTTTGCCGAAACCCGCTGGAAATATGTCCGTATTTTGCATATTCTCCCCCCGGCTCAGGATACTAGGAGGAAGAGGAGGGTGTGCCATGATTCTGATTCCCTGCGGCGAACAGTGCGTCCATCAAAAGGACGGCTACTGCTCGCTGGAAAAACCCACGTCCGTCACAGACCCGGCGGCGGCCGCCGCCAAGGGCTGCCTGTACTTTACGCCCCAGCCCGGGCCGTCACCGGCCCAGCCCAAGGACCCGGATGGCCTCTGACAGATTGGAGACCCCCGCAAACCGCGCCCCGGGGTACTGGCTTTGGTCCAGGGTCTTCAGGCTGCTTTTGGGCAGCACAAAAAAGGAAAAACCCAGGCGGAACCCCTCCCCCACCCGCTGCTGCACCTGGGAGGCAGCCCGGACCTCGCCGGCAAGGCCCAGCTCCCCCAGGGCCATCAGCCCCGATTCCACCGGGCGGTCCAGCAGGTTGGAGATGAGGGCCACCGCCACCGCCAAATCGGCGGAGGGGTCGTCGATGCGCATTCCCCCGGCCACGTTGATAAAGACATCCAGGTTGCCCATAAAGTACCCGGCCCGTTTTTCCAGCACCGCGATGAGCAGGGCGGTGCGGTTGT
>CALGIL010000350.1 GCA_937914895.1 uncultured Angelakisella sp. | reverse complement strand
GGCTTCTTATAAGAAGCCCCCTTGGCCGGGGTCCGGGGCGGCGCCCCGGAAAGGAAAAGCGCAAGGTTGACAGAACCATCTTTGTATGCTACAAAAGAAGGAGAGGCTCGGATTGGGCGGACAGCAGGGCAGAGACGGAAGGGGGTCAACGATGAGGAGACGAGGGATTGTGCTGGCCGTGGTAACAGTGGCGCTTCTTGTGACGGCGGTCCTATTTACACAAAGTCCCGCCCCGGCGGTGGAAAAAACCTTTGAGCAAAACGTCAGGCAGGTGGTGGAGGCAGCCTTTACCCTGCCTCCGGAGGGGATGGAGGCCGACCCGAAGCTCCCGGAGGAGCTGCAAAGCATTCCAACCAGGGAATGGCTGGAGGAGGGGCTGGCGGACGCCTTTGCGGGGGAGCAGGCCCTGGACGCCTTTTGCGCCAACATGATTTATGAAAATTCCCACTTGTGGGGGGCGCTGGGGGCGCTTGCCGCCCAGGGACCTGTTACCGTCAGCGACGTGGCGCTGGAGCCCACCGTAAAGGACAGCGCCGCCGTCACCTTTACTGTCCGCTACACCCTGGACGGCGCGCCGGGGCAGGGCACCCTTGCCGGACGGGCCCAGCACGACGGCACCGGGGCCCTGGTTTTTATGGCGCTGGACCCCCGCGGAACCGACGCGTTTGTCGCCGCCCTGGGCGACGGCTTTGCAAAGTACAGAATGGCGCAAAAACCATATTAAAACAGAGGCTCAGAGGGAAGAAAGCGCCCCGCGCTCGATTCTCCCCTCTGCCCTCTGCCTTCTCACTTCTTATAAATGGTAATCCTGCCGGGGCCGGGGCCGCCGGCTTTTCTTCTTTTTGCGATTGGCCTGGACAAACAGCCAGCCATAGCCCAGAATCAGCAAAACCACCAGCACCACCAGCACCTTGCCCCAGTAGCTGTGGATGATGTTCTGCAGCCAGCCCAGGGCGGTCAGGAACTTGCTGCCGGACAGGGATTCGGTGGCAAGCAGGGGCACGGTGCCCAGCTCCTCCTCGGCCAGCACCAGGCGCAGCACCCCCACCTGCTGGCCCTTTTCCACCGGGGCGGCCACATAGTCGGGCAGCTCGGGATAATACTGGACGCTGGAAAGCTCCAGGCTGTTTTCCATCAGGGTGGTCAGCTTTTCCCCCGTCTCCACCTTTACATGGTCGCCGGCAAAGGAATACCTCACCCGGCACTCGGCAATCATTTCCCCCTTGTCCACCACGGTGCGCACCGAAAAATTATCAAAGGCCCAAAGGTACAGGCTTTTGGATTCGGCATAGTGGAGGTACTCCGGGTTGGTGGCCGCGCCGTCGTCGTGGGTCAGGGGCGCGCCCAAGACCACCACCTGGTAGGTGTACCCGCCGCTGGAGGCCTGGGATACCATGCACCGGCCGCTTTCCGCAAGGCTGCTGGACATAATGCCGCTGGAGGAGGCCAGATAATAGTCGCCCCCCGGCTTGCCAAGTCCGTTTGTGTAGTTGTTTAAGTTGATGGCGCGCTCCCGGTTGACCACTGTGATGGTTTTGGTCCGGGCGGCCACCACCTCCGCAAAGGCGGAGTACTCCATCACCGCCGCCGCAATTTTGGACATGTCCCGGGCGGTGGTGTAGGTGTCGGGGTCATAAAACCCCGCCGGGTCGGTAAAGTGGGTGTCGGTGCAGCCCAGGGCCGCCGCCTTTTCGTTCATCAGGTCCACAAAATGCCCGATGGACCCGTCCCCCACATAGTCCGCCAGCATCAGGGTGGCCTCGTTGGCCGACTGGAGCATCATGGCGTACAGAAGGTCCCGGATGGACAGCTGGTCCCCGTTGTAGATGTCCGCCAAATTTGCGCTGCCGTACACCATGTCCTGGATGTACAGCTTAAGGGCGGTGGTCTCGGCGTCCAGGTCCTGCACGTGGTCCAGCACTACCAGGGCGGTCATCACCTTGGCCAGATACCCGGGGAAAAGGCGGCGGTCGGCGTCCTTTTCCACCATGACCTGCCCGGTATCCAGGTTTTCCATATAGGCCGCCTGGGACCGCAGCTGAAAGTTGGGCTGGTAGGCCGCCTGGGCGGTGACGGGGAGCAGGAGGGAAAGGCTGAGGACAGCCGCCAGCAGGACCCTGAAAGTTTTCATGGACATTCCCCTCCAAACAAAGTACAATAAATAACGATGCAAAACACCATGGGGCATGGCCCCAAACCTGATTTGCCCTGGCGGACGGGGCTTCCCTCCGGGGGCTTTTGCGCCCTTGCGGGCGGGGCTTGCTTTTAGCTAAACTTATCTTTTTACTCTATGGGGCGTGGCCCCAAACCTGCTTACGCCTCCGGCGGGGCCCCC
>CALGIL010000349.1 GCA_937914895.1 uncultured Angelakisella sp. | reverse complement strand
TTTGGTACCTTTCCATTGCTGGAAAGTAACAAGCAAAAGGCGACCCATGGTACGGCCAGGACGGACAACAGGAAAACTATATCCATGCTCTTGGGGTCTGGGGTGTCCCCGGCAATCTTTGGTACCTTTCCATTGCCGGAAAGTAACAAACAAAAGCCAGCCCACGCCGCGGCCAGGGCGGACAACAGGAAACCTATACCCACGGGGCCCGCCCGGAGGGCAGAGGGGGTTTGGGGCCCCGCCCCGTAGAGTAAAGAAGTAAACCTTTGCAGAAGCACGCCCCGCAGGATAGGGGGAGTATATGGGGGAAGCTGGTCCCTCTTGAAAACGTTGGTGGTCCTTACCCCTTTCCACCGGTGGAAAGTGAGGCCATTATACCATATTTTGTCCCCAGGATGTTACGGTTTTTTAAATTGTGGCACAGCCAGAAGAAAAATGGTATATTCTGCGCCCAACGGGTCCATACTTCCCGGAGAACCTGGAAAGCATTTGAGAAAGAGGGGGTGCCCCTGATGATAAAAAGACTGATTCTGACCTTTGTGCTGGTGTTTTCCGCCGTCTTTCTGGGCGTGTTTTTGTCCTCCTTTACACCGGCGCAGGCCCCGCCGGAGCAGCCCCGGCCCGCAGCGGAGGAGGACAGCCTCTCCGCGTCCTCCCCGGAGGAGGACGGCTACCGCATCATCGACTACAACGGGCGGGTGTCGGTCATTCGGGTGGGGGATGAAGTGCCGGACATGATTTTCAGCATCTACACAAAAACCCTGCCAGAGTACGACCAGGAGCAGCTGCGGGAGGGCGTGTATGTGGAAAGCTATGAGGAGCTGATGCGCCGGGTGGAGGATTACACCAGCTAGTATGGGCTGCGGCCGGGCCCCCTAAGCCCCGGGGCGCAAAAATGCCGCCGGGTGCGGGGGTTACCGCTTTGTCACCAAACTTTAACCGGGATCGGATGACTTTCATTTGTGGGCGGGCTATAATAAGACCATAGAAAGTAAGCCTCCGGTCCCTTTCTCCAGGGGACAAAGACAAACTCCATTCAAATTTTTAATCTTCGCAAAAGACCCCGGCGACACGTCGCCGGGGTCTTTTGACGCGCCGGCGCCCATATCCATAAACAGAAGGGGGTGCGGACGGTGGGAAAATGGACTGTCTGGATCAGGGGCGTCGGGGGGATTGTCTGGGGCCCCTATATGCTGGTCTTTATTACCGCCCTGGGGGTCTGGCTGACCCTGCGCACCGGGGGCTTTCAGTTCCGCAGGCTGGGCACGGTGCTGCGGCAGACGGTGGGGAGCCTCTTCGGCAAGGGGCGCCGAGGGCCGTCCGACCGGGGCATCTCCCCCTTTCAGGCGGTGTCCACGGCCCTGGCGGGCACCCTGGGCACCGGCAACATTGCCGGGGTGGCTACCGCCATTGTGGCGGGGGGGCCGGGGGCGGTGTTTTGGATGTGGGTATCCGCCTTTTTTTCCATGATGACCAAGTACGCCGAGGTGGTCCTGGCGGTGCGGTACCGGGAGCGCGGCGGCGACGGGACCTACCGGGGCGGGCCCATGTATTATATCCAAAAGGGACTGGGCACCCCCTGGCTGGGGGCGGTGTACGCGGTGTTTTGCGTGCTGGCCTCCTTTGGCATCGGCAACGCCACCCAGGTCAACACCATGGCCGCCGGCCTGCGGGATTCCTTTGGCATCCCCGCCGCGGCCACGGGCCTAGGGACGGCGGCGGCGGTCTGCCTGGTGATTGTGGGGGGCATCCGCCGGCTGGGGGGCATTACCCAGGTGCTGGTGCCGGTGATGGCGGTGCTGTACATGGGCGGGGGCTGCCTTGTGCTGGGGGCCAACGCCGCCCAGCTGCCCGGGGCGCTGGCCCTTATTGTCAAAAGCGCCTTTACCCCCTGGGCGGCGGCGGGGGGCGCGGCGGGCTACGGGGTGATGCAGGCGGTGCGCTTCGGGGTATCCCGGGGGGTGTTTTCCAACGAGGCGGGGTTGGGCTCCGCGTCCATTGCCCACGCCAGTGCCGACGCCGCCGGCCCGGTGGAGCAGGGGCTGTGGGGCATTTTTGAGGTATTTGTGGATACGGTGGTCATGTGCGGCTTTTCGGGGCTGATCATCCTCTCCTCCGGCGACCTGTGGCTGTCCGGGCTGGACGGCGCCGCCCTGACCTCGGCGGCCTTTACCCGGGTGCTGGGGCCCGAGGGGGGCTGGGTGGTAGCCGTCTCCATGCTGTTTTTCGCCTTTTCCAGCGTGCTGGGCTGGGCCTGGTACGGCGAATGCGCCCTGGGGTGGCTCACCGGGGGCAGCAGACCTTGTCTGACCCTGTACCGCCTGCTGTATGTAGCGGCGGCGGGGCTGTCGGCGGGGCTGTCCCTGGATTTTGTGTGGAACCTGTCCGACGTCCTCAACGGGCTGATGGCCGCCCCCAACATGCTGGCCCTTATCTGCCTGTCCGGCCAGGTGGTCCGGATGACCCGGGACTGGGAACAAAAATAGCCGGGTGCCAAAGGGGGCTGTCTGTGGTATACTATTCTGGGGAGTTGTCTTAATCCCGGCCGTCTTTTTGAAGCAAGGCCGGACAAAAAACCCTGACCTAAACAATCCGCCGCAAGGAGGCTGCCCTATGGGACCCCTGACCAGCCCGTCCGTTATCCGTGAGGTTATGGAGCGCCACGGCGTTACCTTTACCAAGGCCCTGGGCCAAAACTTCCTCATCAACCCCTCGGTCTGCCCCCGGATGGCCCGGCTTGGGGGCGCGGGCCCCGGGGTGGGGGTGCTGGAAATCGGCCCCGGCGCCGGGGTGCTTACCGCCCAGCTGGCCCAAATGGCCGACCGCGTGGTGGCCGTGGAGTTGGACGGGCGTCTGCTGCCGGTGCTGGCGGAGACCCTGGCGGAGTATGAGAATATTAAGGTCATCCATGGGGATGCCCTCAAGCTAGACCTGGGGCGGCTGCTTCGGGAGGAGTTTGGCGCCATGCCCGTGGTGGTCTGCGCCAACCTGCCCTATTACATCACCTCCCCCCTGGTCATGGCCCTGCTGGAGCAGCGCCTGCCGGTGGAGAGCGTCACCGTCATGGTGCAAAAGGAGGCGGCCCAGCGCATCTGCGCCGGACCGGGGACCCGCCAGGCCAGCGCCCTGGGGGTGGCGGTGGCCTATTACAGCGCGCCAAAGCTGCTGTTTTCGGTGTCCCGGGGGTCCTTTCTGCCCGCACCGGAGGTGGACTCCGCGGTCATCCGGCTGGACATCCGAAAGGCCCCCGACGAGGCGCGGTTTTTTGCGGTGGTGCGGGGCGCCTTTCAGCAGCGGCGCAAGACGGTGCTCAACAGCCTGTCCGCCGCCCTGGACATTCCCAAGGAGGCCCTGGGCCCGGTGCTGGCGGCGGCGGGGGTGCCCCAAAACGCCCGGGCCGAGGCGCTGAGCCTGGAGGATTTTGCGGCCATTGCGGGCGGTCTTGGGTCCCCCGGAGCCTGACGGCAGGCGCAAAAAACGCCGCCGGCAAAGCGCACCGGCGGCGTCTGGGTGTCTGCGGGGGACTAGCGGTCCGATATAATCTGCGGGTTGGGCGGGACGGGCCGCTCCTCTTCTGCCGCGCCGGTGTCGTCCAGATACTTTTGGGCGGCCTTGCGCAGAATGGGCAGGGTGCGGCGCTGCTCCTCCGCCAGGCGCAGCTGCCGCACGGTCAGCAGGCTGTTCAGGGCCGCGGCGGCCGCTGCCAGCACGGCGGCGCCTATGCCAAGGCAAAGGAGGACGGTCATGGCCCGACTGCCCGGCAGCTTCCATTTGGAACGAAGATTTTTCATCATGCGTCGTCCTCCGTTTCGGCCTCTTCCTGAAAGCCGTCCATGTGCTTAATCAGATAGGACAGGGTCATCACCGAATCCCCCAGGTGCACGTTGACGGCGGTAACGCCCTGGTGATTTTGGGTAAAGTCGTAGGAGGAAAAATTCCAAAAGCCCACAATGCCCCAGGAGATCAGGTCCCCGGCCATGGCCGCGGCCGCCTCCTTGGGGATGCAGATAATGGCGGCCTTGGGATTGTAGCGGCGGCAGAAGGCCTCCAGGCTGTCGATGTTTTGCACCGTCAGGCCCACAAGGTCGGTGCCGATGATGGCGGGGGATTTGTCAAAGGCGCCGATGAGCCGGAACCCCCGGGTGGACAGGTTGACCTGGTTGGCCAGGGTCTTGCCCAGATTGCCCGCGCCGATGAGCACCGCGGGGGTCAGCCGGTCAACGCCCAGAATAGAGCCGATCTCCTTATGCAGCAGCTCCACGTTGTAGCCATAGCCCTGCTGGCCAAAGCCGCCAAAGCAGTTGAGGTCCTGGCGGATTTGGGAGGCGGTGACATTCATCAGCTCGGCCAGCTCCTTGGACGAGATCCGCGTCACCCCCCGGCCCAGCAAATCCCGGAGAAAACGATAATATCGTGGCAATCGATTGATGACCGAAGGGGATACGTGCCGGTCCTGTTTCATCTTCATCCATCCCATCTGTAGAATGTAAAGGGGAGAGCCGCTCCGCCGCGTTAAAGTTTTATCAAGGCTTATTGTAGCCCTCCGGGGCCGTTCTGTCAATTCCCAGGGCGGCACGGTCTTGAATTCTTAAAATGAAATTCACAAAAAAGCCATTCCCGGCAGCACATTTTGGTTTATACTGGTGGTGGATCAAACGGCGGCGGCCGGGACAGGGCCGCGCCCAACATTCTGATGTAGGAGCTGAGTTGGGATATGACAGCATTTTCCACCGCGCAGCAGCGGCAGCTGGAACAGGCCACCATGGTGCTGGTCACAGACCAGATGAGCTGCGAGCGTCTGATCCGTCAGGGAAGGGCCCTTGCCGACCGCACGGGCACCCGGCTGGAGGTCATCAACGTGGCCGCCGCCGGGGTGGAGCGCAACCATCAGGCGCTGGAGTATCTGTACCAGGTGTCCAAGGACAACCGGGCCATTATGACCGTCCATTACAGCGAGGACGCCCCCCGGTTTATCACCAAGCTGGTGCGCGGCGAGATGCCGGCCTATGTGGTCACCGGCCTGCCCCAGCAGGGGGGCAGCCTGCTGCACAAGCTGTGGACACGCTTTGAGATGATCAGCTTTTATACGGTGGATTTGGACGGCAGGCTGGACGCCGTCACACTCAAGGACCGGGTGACCGCCTGAGGTCCTGCCGTCGGGAGGCCGCTATGAACAAAGAAGTGTTTGACTATCCATCCTCGGACGGGCACAGCCGCATCTCCGCCGAGGTCTATACCCCCGAGGAGGCGCCGGCCATGGTGCAGGCCGTGGTGCAGGTCAGCCACGGCATGTGCGAGTATGTGGGCCGGTACGAGGACTTTGCCCGGGAGCTGTGCCGCCACGGCATTGTCCTTTGCGGCAACGACCACCTGGGCCACAAAAACACCGCCCTGCTGAATCGGAGCAAGCTGGGCTTTTTCGGCGCTATAGGCGCCCGGCGGTTTTTGGTGGAGGACATGGAGCTGCTGCGCCTGGAAATGGCGGAGCGATACCCCGAGGTGCCCTACTTTCTGCTGGGGCATTCCATGGGCTCCTTTTTGGCCAGGCTGTACGCCCCGCGGTTTGGGCGGCACCTGGACGGACTCATCTTAAGCGGCACCGCCGGCAAAAATTCCGCGGCCGGGCGGGGCCGGCTGCTGGCCCGGGCCATTTGCGGGGCCAGGGGGGACCGGTACATATCCAAGACCCTGTACGACCTTTCCAACGGCGCCTACGCGGCGGCCTTTCCCGAGGACGGGCCGGCGGGCTGGCTGTCCCGGGACGGGGAGGTCTGCCGGGCTTACCTGGCGGATCGGTACTGCACCTTCCCCTTTACCGCGTCGGCCTATTACGAGCTGTTTTCCATGCTGGAGGAGTGCAACGCCGGGCGCTGGTACCAGCAGATGCCCAAGGGGTTGCCGGTCTATCTCATCGCCGGGGACCGGGACCCGGTGGGCGGCCAGGGGGCGGGGCCCAGGGAGGTCTACCGGGGTCTGGCCATGGCCGGCTGCGCGGACGTCCGATGCACCCTGTACCCCGGCGCGCGCCACGAGGTGTTGAATGAAACCAATCGGGAGGAGGTCTATGGCGACATCCTGGGATGGCTGGACGAGATTTTGTCCCGGGAAGTGGTTATGGACGAGTAGCCCCCCAGAGGACAGAAAGCAGAGGGCAGAAAGCAGAACCGCCCGCGGCGCGGGAGCTCCGCCCTTCTCATCGCTAAAAAACCGCCCCCTGGGGGGCGGTTTTTTATGGGGTTTCTGTGTTACTGGGCGCGGGAGTTGGAGTAAGATTCGATCATCTTTTTGACCATCTCGCCGCCGACGGAACCGGCCTCACGGGAGGTCAGGTCGCCGTTGTAGCCCTGCTTCAGGGTGACGCCTACGGTCGCGGCTGCTTCGTTTTTGATCTGGGACAGAGCCTCTTTGGATTTCCTGTTAGCCATAGTGGTTTACACTCCTTGAAAGTAAATCTTGGTTTCTTGCGTTTGCAGTATTATTGTTGTCTTTAGGCAAAACTTTATGACAGGCAGTTTTTGCCGTCTCCGCTGTTAAAATTTGAAATCTGTCAGGCGGTCGGTCCAGCCCGCCAGCAGGCAGATGCCCGCAAAGTACAAAAGCAGGTGGGAGGGAAGCTCCCGGTCCAGGGTCAGGGGCAGGTCCACCGGGTCCACCCCGCGGCCCCACAGGTCCTCCACCGACCGCTGCAGGGTAATGACCGACTCCAGCCGGGTGTGGCTGGACAGGGTAAGAGTATCCCGCAAGGAGAGGCCGCAGTCCAACAGGGGCAGCCCGCTGCGGCCCGCAAAATCGGCCGCGTGGGGGTTTTGGGTGGACAAAAGGACCCTTGTGCCCGCCGGCAGCTCCAGGGTGGGGCAGTGGTCCAGGTCCGGCCCCAGCACCGCCACCGTCCGGGGCGCCCGGACCACGCATCCGTCCCCGGCGTGATACAGCAGGACGGCGGGGGGCTGCTCCGGGACCACGCAGAATTTCTGCCCCGCCACCGCCACGGTTGCCAGCCTGCCCAGCAGCTCCGCCAGCCCCTGGGTCAGGCGGTCGTTCCGGCCTTCTTCCAAAACCACCACGGTAATCAGACTGGCCGCCTCCTTTGTTTTTCACTTGGGTTCAAAGGACTTTACGGTTTTATTGTGTTCATCCGCCCACAAAAAATACGGCCGCCCCTTGGGGCAGCCGCCAGTGCTTCAATCGCCTTATTTCAGCAGTTCTTCCAGCCTTGCCCTGGGCACCAGCCCCACCACCCGGCCGGATTCCTGGCCGTCCTTAAAGGCGATGACGGTGGGAATGGACATAACGCCGTATTCCTCGGCCAGGCCGCCGTGTTCGTCAATGTTGATTTTGCCCACCAGCACGCTGCCGCCCAAATCGTCGCTTATCTGGTCGATGACCGGGGCCAGCATTTTGCAGGGGCCGCACCACGCCGCCCAAAAATCCACAAGGGCGGTTTTTCTGCCCTCCAGTATCTCGGCCCGGAAGGTGTCGGGGGTCAAATGGATTGCCGCCATATAAAAATCCTCCTAATCGCTTGGATGAAAACAGTTTGTCCATCTTTATTATATTCCTTTTTTCCCTCCGATTCAACCTTTGCGCTGGAAAATCGTGGCGCGGGCGGCCCCGGCAGAAAAAGTCCGCGGGATGGGGGCGGATTCTGTTGACAAACCCGCGGCGAGTGGGTATAATAAGAATCGCCGCTTTACTCCGGTAAGCGGAAAACCCCCTTTATATTGCCCGATTGTGTAACGGTAGCACGGCAGACTCTGACTCTGTTTGTCTGGGTTCGAATCCTAGTCGGGCAACCAAATCAGGATAGTACGGGATGTGGCTCAGTTTGGTAGAGCGCTGCGTTCGGGACGCAGAGGCCGTGGGTTCGAATCCCGTCATCCCGACCAAGAAAATCCGCCTAAACACTAGTGTTTAGGCGGATTTTACTTTTCCTGACAACATACTTTGTAACACACATTCGTATTTCATCTGAAAATCCTCCCGTCAAAATGTCTTGGAATATTGCTTCTGGGCTGGCAGAAAATCTTTCCGTCCATACGGGCAAAAACGGGGGAGGCTTTTTAATGAAAGACACAAAATGGTTTAGAACATACAAAGTGGAGGCGTCAATACCATGTGGTATTTGCACCGAAGTATAGGAGACGGGTAATCTATCGAGAGGTAAAAGCAGACATAGGATTCATACTGAGGAAATTGTGTGAGCAAAAAGGGGGGAATCATCAAGGCAAATGCGTCCGCGGGCAGTAAGAATCCAAGGCATAGAAAATACCCCTTAAGGGGTGGCCCGAAGAAGCAATGCAGATGGCAGGCCTTTCGGGACCCCTTTAGGGGTATTGTCTGTATCAAGCCCTTCCAGGGCTTATTCAAGTCTCGGGCTTAGCCGGAGGTTTTGGCTGAATCCTTTATTTCCCGGTCAGCTCAACGCCCCGGAAAAACTCCATGGCCAGATGCAGGGAGTGACCGTGTACAATCTCCTCGGGGGTATGCTCCGGCCAGTAGACGGCGGTCTTTGCCTCAAAGCCGTCCGCTGTGGGTTTAAACTGATGGTAGGGGCAGTTGACCGCGGTCACGCCGTCCGCCAGAAACGCTTCGCCGGCCATCGCCATTGGGAAGCCGGGGTCCTTATCCGCCTGAATCTGCGCGCCCAGATCGGCAGCATCCACCACCTCTACCTTGACCAGAGTGGGTGTTCCATACATGCCGAAGGGCTCTATGCCCAGCAGCTCGCCGTCGTCAAACGAAACATGGCAGATAAAGTGCTCGG
>CALGIL010000348.1 GCA_937914895.1 uncultured Angelakisella sp. | reverse complement strand
GGCATAAAGAACCCCGGGAGGGGAGCCCGATTGTAAGTTTGCAGACACAGACAAAAGCCTCCGGCTGGCCGGAGGCTTTTGTCTGTGTTTGAGGTGTGTGTTTTTGAGGAGGGTAGTATTGTACACGAGGATGGATAACTCCCTGGTACAATTCTATTATAGCGCCTCTTTCAAAAAACATATGAATGACCTATGAATAAAGGGATAACATTTAATGAAAAACATATGTTTGCATTCCGGGAAAAAGTGTGCTATAATGACCGTAAATATCATGCAGATGGCCGAATTCTGCCGCCGCCGACAGAAAAGGGGAGGTTTCTTATGCCGGAAATCAGCCGAAAGGCACAAAGGGTGTTTGATTATATTAAGGAACGCATCGACGAGGGGGTCCCGCCCACGGTGCGGGAGATCTGCTCCGCCCTGGACATCAAATCCACCAGCACCGCCCATAAGTACCTGACTGAGCTTCAGAACAGCGGCCTTATCGAAAAGGGGGATAAGCTCAATCGGGCCATCACCCTTCCCGGTGAGCGCAGCGTCCGGGTGCCCCTGCTGGGCACCGTCACCGCCGGCGCCCCCATTCTGGCCGTGGAGGAGGTGGAGGATTACATCCCCTTCCGCACCAGGGGCCTTGCGGCGTCCGAGCTGTTCGCCCTGCGGGTGCGGGGCGAAAGTATGATCAAGGTGGGCATTCTGGACGGGGATGTCATCATTGTCCGCAGGACCTCCACCGCCGAAAATGGCGATATTGTGGTGGCGCTGCTGGAGGACGAGGCCACCGTCAAGCGGTTTTTTAAGGAGAACGGCCGGTACCGCCTGCAGCCCGAAAACGACACCATGGAACCCATTTACGCCGACACAGTCACCATTTTGGGCCGCGTATCCGCCCTGATGAGGGAGTACTGAGCCGCTGCGCCCGCCTGTGGGCCTGCAGGCGTATGTTTATAAAAAATTATCGCCCAGGCGGACATGCGCCGCCGAAGCGATTCCGCTAAAACAGCCCGCGGTGAGCGGGCTGTTTTGCTTGGGGGAGTATATGAGGGACACGAAGTCCCCCTCGTGCGCTTTAGTACCCGTCGGACCGGCGCTGGCTTCTCAGCTGCCGGCGGCGGCCGCCGTTTTCCCACTCCTGGCGGTCCTCCTCGGTTTCCAGCACAAGGCCGGGCACCGGGGTGGGGTGCTGGGCCTCGTCCAGGGCCACCATCACAAGATACGCCCGGTTGATCATCCTGCGGACGCCGGACAGGTCCTCCACATAGGTGTCCACCCGCACCTCCATGGAGGTTTTGCCCACATGGGTGATGCGCCCCACCAGCACCAGGGTGTCGTTGGCATAGGCGGCCTCCTGAAACTGCAGGTTGTCAATGGCCGCGGTGGTAACATTGCGGCCGCTGTGGCGGCGCGCCACCACGGCCGCCACCACGTCGATCCATTCCATCAGCTTGCCGCCAAACAGCCGGTGGGCGCCGTTGATGTGCTCCGGCATTAAAATCTGCACCTGCTCGGCGCGGGAATCCGCCACACGCTTTGCCGTCATACCGCCGCCTCCTTTGGATCAGGGCGCCGCCGCGTCACCCGCGGCCGCCCTGTATATTTTTCCAGAACTCCAGATAGCTTTCCCGGGTCATCTGGGGCGTAAACCCGGCCCGGATCTCTTTAGCCAGGGCCGCGCCGTCCCACAAAAGGTCCACCACGGTCATGGCCATCAGCTTGGCGGGGAGGATATAGGCCGACTCCGGGTCCACAATGGCCACATCCCGGCTGTGGGCCGCCCCCACATAGCCCCCCTGGGAGGGGAGGATCACCGGCATCAAAACGCTTAAATCCCCAATGTCCCCGGACCCGCAGAAGAAGGGGGCCTGATGGACATGGTCCTCCCCCAGCAGCGCCCGGGCGTTTTGGGCGTAGGCCCCGGTCAGCCCCGGCTGGTTGACCAGGGGCAGATACCCGGGAATCTCCTGGATGTCCACGGTGGCGCCCATGGCGTAGGCCGAGCCCTCCAGGGCGCGGTTGACCTTTTGGGAGGCGTCCAGAATGGCATCCATGGTCCGGCCCCGGACGTAGGTCTCCATGCGCACGTCGGCGGGGATGATGTTGACCATGTCGCCCCCCTTGGTGATGACGGGGTGCACCCGCACCGCGTCCTCGTCCCGAAAGGTCTCCCGCTGGGCGTTGATGGCCATCATCCCCAGGCACGCCGCGTTAAGGGCGTTGATGCCCAGATGGGGCGCGCCGCCGGCGTGGGCCTCCCGCCCTGTGTAGCGGATGACCTTGCCCACAAAGCCGTTGGTATCGCCGCCCACCCAGGCGTCCCGCCCGGGCTGGCCAATCTCCCCGTGGACCATCATGGCCATGTCCACATCCTCAAATTCTCCCAGGCGAATCAGCTCCTGCTTGCCGCCGAAAAAGCCGATGGTCCCTTCCTCCCGCAGCTTTTGGCGGTATTCCAGCTCCACATATTCCTCGGCGGGGGTGGAAAAGAACACCACATCCCCGTCCAGCTCCTCCATGGCGCCGGACAGCAGAAGCCCCATGGCGGCGGCGAGGAGATTGGCGGTCTGGGCATTGTGGCCGCAGGCATGGGCCGCCCCGGTGTCCGGGTTGGCACAGGGGTGCATGGGCGACACCACCGCGTCCAGCTCGCCCAAAATGGCCACGGTGGGCCCCGCCGACCGCCCCTTGGCCCGGGCCTTTATCCCGGTGACCGCAAGGCCCGTCCGGGGGGCAAGCCCCAGCTTTTTCAGCTCCCGCTCCACCAACGCGGCGGTGGCCTTCTCCTTATAGCCCAGCTCCGGGTGGGCAAAAATTTCCTCCCCCAGGGCAATAATTTCCTCCCGCCGGCTGTCGATGACGCCGCAGACCTTGGCTTTCAGGGCATCCTTTGTCAAACTCATCCACTCCCCATACAATGATTTTTTTGCCCGCTGTCATAAGCATACGGCATTTGGGCCACAATCTCAACAGCAAAACGCAAAAAAGCCGCGGGGGCGAATCATTGTGCAAACGGTCATCGTTTGATATAATGGACCTATAAAACCGGTTTTTCCAGGACGCAGAAAGAGGGGGAAGGCCATGACCCGGGAGACCAAAAAGACGGTGGGGCTTATCACCTACGGCGTGGTGCTGTTTGTGGCGCTGATGAACCTTCAAAAGGTGGCGGGCGCCGCCGGCACCTTTCTGGGGCACTTTAAACCCCTGATCTACGGCATTGCCATCGCCTACATCCTAAACCTGCTGATGGTAAAGGTGGAGGACCGGTGGCTGGCGGGCCTTTGGGCGCGCTTTCCGGGTGTGGGCAAGCACAAGCGGGGGATCTCCCTGCTGCTGACCATCATCATCGTGCTCTGCTGCCTTACGGCACTGGGGGCCTTCATTTTTCCCGAGATCGGGCGCAGCATCGCCACCCTGGGGGCCAATTTTCCCACCTACGCCCAGTCCACCATGGATTACCTCAACGGGTTTTTTTCCCAGCTTGCATCCCACAGCGGCATCATCCAAACCATCAACGAGCAGTGGCAGCAGATTTTAAAAAGCCTGACGGATATGGTGGGCGGCATCCTCAACGGCGCCGGCGCCATTGTGATGGGTATGGCCAGCACCATTGGCAAAGGGGTGGTCAACTTCTTTTTGGGCCTGGTGTTTGCCATTTATATGCTGTTGGGCAAAAACACCCTGGGCCGGCTGGGCAATGATATTCTGGATGCCTGTCTGCCCGACCGGTACGCCGGACGCATCCGGTATGTGATCCACAAGGCCGACCGGGCCTTCAGCAGCTACATTTCCGGCCAGATGATCGAGGCCGTCATTCTGGGCACCCTGTGCGGGGTGGGTATGGCTCTGCTGCGGCTGCCCTACCCGGTGCTCATCGGCGCCATTGTGGGGGTCACCGGGCTCATCCCCATTTTGGGGGCCTACATCGGCACCATTCCGTCGGCATTCCTTATTTTCATCATCAGCCCCGTGCAGGCGCTGATTTTCGTCGTTTTTATTATCGTGCTGCAGCAGGTGGAAACCAACTTCATTTATCCCAGGGTGGTGGGGCATTCCATCGGCCTGGGGGGCTTTTGGGTGCTTACCGGCCTGACGGTGGGGGGCAACCTGTTTGGCATGCCCGGGATGATTTTGGGCATCCCCA
Source organism: uncultured Angelakisella sp. (assembly GCA_937914895.1). Taxonomy (GTDB): domain Bacteria; phylum Bacillota; class Clostridia; order Oscillospirales; family Ruminococcaceae; genus Angelakisella. Next base: position 1,663 of record CALGIL010000348.1, on the reverse strand, counting down.
CCACGGCGGTGCTATACGCGCTGCTGCGGGAGGCCCTGGATGAGCGCCTGGAAAAGTTGGGCAAGCGGCCGAAGACCGCCGAAGAGGAGCCGCCGCCCATGAAGGTGACCGCTCCGCCCAAAAAGAAGAAGTAGGCGCCGCCAGGGAGAAGAGGCGGGCGTGAAAGGCCTGTCCGCCCAATAAACGACCCCAGGAGGACACCATGGACCCTTATCAAAACCAAGACGATCCCGCCCAAGAAAACCGTATCCAGGAGGATCCCATCCGGGAAAACTTCATCCAGGAGGACCCCGCGCAGACCCGGCGCCTGCTGCGCCGCGCTTTTTCCCGGCTGGGCTGGGCCGCCTTCGCCCTTATGGGCGTCACCCAGCTGCTGGCCGCCGTCTTTGCCGTGGCTGTGCTGTTTGCCGCCCCCCAGTGGATGGCAAGCCCCTGGTACAGCTGGCTTCTCAGCTATCTGCCCCTGTACCTGGCGGCCTTTCCCATCTTCTGGCTCATGGTCAGACGGATGCCCAGCCAGCGGCCCGGCGGAAGCCTGGAGGTCTCGCCGGGACAGGTGGCAAGGCGGTCCTCCTTTGCCTGGGGGCCACCTACGCCCTCAACTATGTCTCGCTCTTCATCAACTTCCTTATTGGTCTTGCCAAGGGCGCCCCGGTTATCAACCCCCTGGCGGAGATCACGGGCGACCCCCTCAGCACCTTCCTGTTTGCCGGGCTGGTGGCCCCCATCATGGAGGAGGTCGTCTTTCGCAAAATTCTCCTTGACCGGCTGCTGCCCTATGGGGAGACCTTTGCCGTCTATGGCACCGCGTTTTTGTTTGCCCTCTTCCACGCCAACCTGTCCCAGCTGCTGTACGCCTTTGTGCTGGGCGCCATCTTCGCCCTGCTGACCCTGCGCACCGGCGGCATCCGGCTGTCCGCCCTGCTGCACATCATCATCAACAATATCGGCGCTTTTCTGCTGCCCTATGTGCTGGGCCTTCTGCCCCAGAGCCTGTCGGAGGGGATGGCCTATGCGGTCACCGGCGGCCTTGTCCTTGTCGGGGCGGTCCTGTGGCGGTTTATGCCCAAGGACGGCCCGGCCCCCGCCCCCCAGTCCCTGACCCCGGGGGAGAAGCGCCGCGCCTTTCTCCTCAACCCCGGGATGCTTGCCTATATCATCCTGATTGTGATTCTTATTGCGCTGGTCACCATGGTCTGACTGGAAAGGAGGCATCGGATGAAGAGAACAGCCATCCTGCTCTATGACAACTTCAGCAGCTACGAACTGAGCGTGGCGGTGTCGGTGCTGTGCCAAGGCGGCCGTGAATACGACCTGTTTTCCAAAGAGGATACCACCACCGGCGAAGAAGGCCTCCGCGTCCGACGAAGCAAAACCATGGAAAGCTGCAATCCCGGGGACTACGATTCCCTGCTGCTGCCGGGGTGCATGGATGTGGGCCCCCATGTGGACAACGCCAGCATTCTCTTGTTTCTGCGGGGCTTTTCCCTGGAGCGCCAGGTGATTGCGGCCATCTCCAGCGCGCCGGTGCTGCTGCTGAAGGCCGGGCTGCTGGGCGGAAAAACCTTTTTGGCAGGGGTGCCCAGGGAGGGCCTGCTGGCCGAGGGATTTTTGCCGGACCAGCTGGCAGGCATGTACGACCACGCCCGACTGCCCCTGGTGG
>CALGIL010000347.1 GCA_937914895.1 uncultured Angelakisella sp. | reverse complement strand
CAAAGCCGTTACATGCCCCTCCCGCCCCCGCCCCCCCTGGTGGCCGGGGAGGGGCATGTAACGGCTTTGTTTTTCGGACTGTTCCCACATCATTATTTTACCCACGCAATCAACATTTTACCATTGTTTTGCCCGTAAACAGCTGATATGATACTGTACAAGCGGATATAGTCATTATATCTTCAATGGAGCCATAAATCAACATATCAATAAATTACTATTAAGAGATGAGGTTTCTGCCATGGCAAGCATTACGATGCGACATTTGAGCAAGCGTTATCCCGGCGGCGTCAACGCGGTCAACGATGTAAATCTGGAAATCGGCGACAAGGAGTTTGTGGTACTGGTGGGTCCTTCGGGCTGCGGTAAATCCACCACCCTGCGCATGATTGCCGGCCTGGAGGAGATCAGCGAGGGCGAGCTGTATATCGGCGACCGCCTGGTCAACGACGTCGCCCCCAAGGACCGCGACATTGCAATGGTTTTTCAAAACTATGCCCTGTATCCCCACATGACGGTGGAAAAGAATATGTCCTTTGGGCTGGAGCTGCGCAAGGTGCCCAAGGATGAAATTAAGAAAAAGGTGGACGAAGCCGCCAAGGTGCTGGGCATTGAGCATCTGCTGTCCCGCAAGCCCAAGGCACTGTCGGGCGGCGAGCGCCAGCGTGTCGCCCTGGGCCGCGCCATGGTGCGCGACCCCGCGGTCTTTTTGCTGGACGAACCTCTTTCCAACCTGGACGCCAAGCTGCGTTCCCAGATGCGCACCGAGATTTCCAAGCTGCATCAAAGCCTGGGCACCACCTTTATTTACGTCACCCACGACCAGATAGAGGCCATGACTATGGGCGACCGCATTGTGGTGATGAAGGACGGCGTTGTCCAGCAGGTGGACACCCCCCAGCATGTCTATGACAAGCCCGCCAATATGTTTGTGGCCGGCTTTATCGGTTCGCCTCAGATGAACTTTATCGACGCACAGCTTGTACAGCGGGATGGCGCCTATTTCATTCTCCTTGGCGGTTCCCCCGACGGCAGCCTCCAAATCCCCGTTCCCGACGGCAAGGCATCGCCGGAGGAACTGGCGCAGCTGATCGACAAGCCTGTGGTGCTGGGGGTCCGCCCCGAGGCACTCCATGACGACCCGAGCTTTACCGAGGCGGCGGGCGCGGCCACCCTGGAAGCACAGGTTGAGCTGGCCGAAATGATGGGCTCCGAGGTTTACCTCTACCTGAATTACAACAGCGTCAAGCTGACCGCCAAGGTTCCCGCCCGCACCGCGGCCAAAATGGGCGAAACGCTAAGGCTTGCCATTGATGTCAGCCACATTCATCTGTTTGAGAAGGAAACCGGCGCCGCTATTTTTCATTAAGCAAGCCCGGCGGGTGCTTCCGCATCCTTTCACAAATGAATACCGCGGCGCTGGCCGCCGCACAACCACCCCACAGGAGGGGGACGAAGTCCCCCTCCTGTGGGGTTTTGCCCTGCCGGGCGGGGCATCATCCCCCGGAAGGGAGACCCCGGGCCTACGCCTGCCGGCTTTTTAGGTAATCCAAAAACTCCTGTCGGCCCACCCGGGCGACGCCAGCCCGCTGGACGTCGGTGCGGTCGTCTATGGGGACGCCGTACTCCCGCTCCAGCAGCTCCTTGATTCTGGGGCGGCAGAAGTTCCCCTGGCAAAATCCCATGGACGCACGGGTCCTGCGCTTGACCCCGTCCACCGTGGTCACGGGGATGCCCCGGCGCAGGCTGTCCAGAATGACCCCCTGGGCCACCTGCTCACAGCGGCAGACCAGCCGCTCATCCCCATCGGGCAGCGCCGCCAGCCGCATTGCTTCGTTGACGGACTGCGGCTGGCCGGGGGGGATGATGGGCCTGCGGCAAGGGTTGTAGCGGGGGTTGGGCAATAGCCGAAGGCCCGCCTCCGCCACAAGCTCCGCCACCCGGTCGGCAATAGCGGGGGAGGAGGTCAGCCCCGGGGACTGGATGCCTGCCACATTGATAAAGCCGGGGGCCGCGCCCGCGCCCACGATAAAATCTCCGGTGGAGGATACCGCCCGCACCCCGGCAAAGCTGCGGATGAATTTGGTGATGTCCAGCCTGGGCACCGCCGCCAACCCCTGCCGGTAGATGGCCTCCAGCCGCCGGACATCGGTGGAGCGGTCGGCCCCCTCCTGGTCCAGGGCGTCCGGCCCAATGAGCAGATTGCCGTGGTAGGTGGGGGTTACCAAAATTCCCTTGCCCATGCTTGTGGGCATCTGGAACACCACCGTCCCCAGCAGGCTGCCGGTGCCCTTGGCCAAAAGGATGTACTGCCCCGACCGGGGGTGGATGGTAAAGCCGGCGTCCCCGGCCATGCCGGCCAGATGCCCCGACTGCAGCCCGCCGCAGTTGACCACCACCGCGGCCCGCCGGCGCCCGGCGGAGGTATCCACCCAAAAGCCGTCCCCCTGTCTTGTGATGCCGGTGACCTCTTCATTCAAAAACAGCCGGACGCCGTTGGCCACGGCGCTTTCGGCCAGGGCGATGGCCATTTCGTAGGGGGAACACACCCCCGCCCCCCGGCAGTAAAGGGCGTATCGGGCCTGGGGGCTGGCGTTTGGCTCCACCGCAAAAATCTGGTCCCCCGAAAGGATCTCCAGGTCGGGCAGACCGTTTCGCCTGCCGTTTTCCAGCAGGGCCTGCAGCCCGGGCAGGTCCTCCGGGCCGGCGGCCAGCACCAGGGAGCCGGTTTGGCGAAAGCCGAAATGCAGCTCGCTGTCCAGCCGGGCAAACTGCACCCTGCCCTTGTAGCAAAGCTGCCCCTTCAGCGTATGGCTGTCCTCGGCATAGCCCCCGTGGACAATGGCGCTGTTGGCCTTGGTGGCCCCCATGGCCACGTCGGGTTCCTTTTCCAGCACGCAGATGCGCAGATTGTACCGGGACAGCCTGCGGGCGATGGCGAGCCCCGTAATGCCCGCCCCGATGATGAGGACATCGTACACAAAAAACGCTCCGTTTCCTAAGTCGTTGGGTGCAAACTAAGTTTATTATAGCAAAAAAGACCAGCCCTTTCCACCGGGGGATGCCGCCTTTCCTTATGGGGCAAAGCATGGTATTATGGACATAAAGAGTCTTTCGTGCCGGGGATGCACGGGTCCGGCGGGAATCTTTAGTGGCCTGAAAGGATGGGGGACCGCAATGAAGGTATTGGTGTTGGGCGGCACAAGATATGTCGGCAGACATTTGGTAAGAGAGCTTCTATCGGCCGGGCATGACGTGACAATTGCCACCAGAGGAAAAGCGCCCGACGATTTTCAGAGGCAGGTAAGGCGTAAAATCGTTGAACGGCAGAACCCGGACAGCCTTTCCGCGGCGTTTGGCAGTGAATTTTATGACGTCGTGGTCGATAACCTGGCGTACAGCTCCGATGATGTCCGCTTCCTTCTGGATGCGGTCCATACAAACAAATACGTCATGACCTCCACGGCTTCTGTATACCGCGATTTCCATATGAATTTGCAGGAGGCGGAGTTTGACGCAAAAAACGCGCCCCTGAAATGGTGCGGACGTGACCAAGACGCCTATGATGAAAGTAAGCGGCAGGCTGAATCCGCGCTGCTGCAGGCATATCCCGATTTAGCATCCGTTGTGGTGCGGTTCCCATGGATATTTGGGGCGGATGATTATACAAACCGGCTTTTATTCTATGTGGAGCATATTTTGAATGCAAGGCCCATGAATATGGATAACGGTGATGCTCGCTTAGCATTCATCCATTCCCTTGAGGCCGGCCGCTTTTTAGCGTGGTGTGCGGAGAGCCCTGTGCAGGGAGTTATGAATGCAAGCAGCTGCGGCACCATTTCCCTTGGGGAGATCCTTGATTATGCCCAGAGGCGCATGGGCAAAAAAGCCATCCTTGATGTCTGCGGGGAACCGGCCCCGCTGAATGGGGTCCCAAGCTTTAGCCTGGATACGGCGGCGGCCCGGCAGTCCGGATTCACCTTTCAGCCTATCTCCCAATGGTTGTATCCCCTGATAGACTGCTGGGACGAAGCCCTGGGTACCGCATAACACAAGCTTGAACAAGCTTGCGTTATGCGCCTTTATGGCAGAGGACGGCCCCACCCGGACGGGCGGCACCGAAATAAAGGAGGACCGTATGATGAAACGGACCGTCACGCTTTTGGTACTGCTGGCGCTGCTGTGCGCCGCCTGCTCAGGTATACCGCCCCAGGGCGGTTTTGTGCCCGGCATATCGGAGGAAAGCGGCGCAGCGCAGCCGGATGACCCATCCGGGGCGGCAGAGGAGTCCCCCGGGGACCGGGAACAGAGGATCTCCGTCTATCCCCGTCAGGCCGCGGAATATACGGATATGAGCCGGGACGGCAGCCTGCTGGTATCCGTAAATGGGGCGGGGGAGAAGACCGTGCGGCTGCTTCCCGGGGTCCGCTGTTCCGACGGACGGCTGTCCCCGGAAGGGAATGCCGTCCTGTGCAAAACGGATGTCGATGCAGCAGGGGATGGCCGGTTTTGCGGTTACCGCGTCTTCAGCCTGGAAGACCCCCGCCAAGGGTATGATTACGACGGCAGGCAGATGGGCTTTCAGGACCACATCTGGCTGGATCAAAACCTCATCGGCTATGCCTCCGCCGGATTTGACAGGGCGCGGGGAATCACATGGGGGTCCGTCCGGCTGTTTGACGGCCGGTACAACCCCCTGGATCTGACCCTGACACCCGCCGCCAGGGGCCAAAGCGCGATTGTGGGGATTGGATACGACAAAACCGCGGGGCGGTACATCCTGGTCCATGCCGAAAATCAGTCAACACAAACCGAGCAGTTTTCCGTCAACCGGATGATCCTTTCCCTCTTCGACAGCAAGGGCGCGCCGACGGAAAAAATCCCCATCCCCGAGGAATACCAGTGCCGGTATTCCGCAAACACCTTATCGCTGTATTCCAATAACCCCGCCGTGACGGCGGACGGGGATATTCTGCTGACCGCCCAGAAAAAAGAAAGCCCCAGAGAGCCGGTGCTGCTGGCGGTATCCATAAAGGACAAGAGCATCCGGGAATTTCCCTATGGAGATTCGTTCCGCCTGTTGGACGATGGAAAAACCGTCTTTGCCACGGCCTATGTTTATGCAACGGGACACAGCCAGCCGGCGCTTCTGCGCTTTGACCAGGGCGGGACGACCGTACAGGAGCTGCCGCTTCGTTTTGCCGCGGACGGCTATGGAAATGGGTTTATTCCGAGGGACGCCGCGGCCCGGGAGGGGCAGGTCTATTGGATGGCCGAAAATGCCACAGTGGAGGGGAGGTCCTTCGGCGGCCTCTTTTACTGGGACAGCATCCGGGACCCCCACGCCCGGGACATCCGGCTGCTGGAGATTCTTCCCGCCAGCTATTCCTGCAGTCTTGTGGGGGTGGATGGCCGGGGGGCTTGTCATGTGCTGATAGAAGGTGATATTCCCTTACCCGGCCGGGACGGCGGGGAGTAGCGGCGCCCTGGCGTACAGAAGGCCGCAAAAAAGCCATTCCCTTTGCCGCAGGGACCACATCCAAAGATATGGCTGCCCAAGGGTATGCGGTCCGGGGCGGCGGCGGGCTGCCGGGCGGCATAGGACGCAAAGGAACCGAGAGGATGATAAAAGCGGCGCCGGCGCCCCCCAAATTGGGGACGCCGGCGCCATCTACGATGAGATAGGAAGAAAGCAGGGTAAAAAGTAAAAGGGAGGAGTTATGCCTCTTCGAGAACCTGGGCGGTGCTTTTGTCCCGCTGGAAGCAGTCGCAGAGGATGTCCACAAACTTGAACCGATCGCCGTCAAAGGCAAACCAGCCGTTCCTTTCCAGGGGATAGGCCCGCTGGTCCACAATGGTCTGGCCCGAGCCGTAGCCGTCAAGGCCGATTTCCACATGGCAGTGGCGCAGGTCGGTCAGCACGGTGGGGTCGATGACATAGGCCACGCAAAGGGCGTCGTGGACGGCCGCCGCGTGGGGGATGTCCAGGGGCTGGCCCGCGTCGTGGTTGATAATGCGCTGCTCGCACTGGCTGGCGCAGAAGTTGGCGGCAAAGGTGCCGATGTCCCGGAAGCGCTTGCAGTCGTCCAGGGTGATGACCGCGCGGTGGGTGGCGTCCAGGGGCACCCAGACCACCCGGGCCCCGCATTCGGCGATAATCTGCGCCGCCTCGGGGTCGTGGAAGATGTTGGATTCGGACCAGGGGTCGTGGTTGGTAATCTTGCTGCCGCCGCCCATGATGACGATCTCCTCAATCTTGTCCACAATATCGGGGGCAATGCGCAGGGCCAGGCCCACGTTGGTCAGGGGGCCCACCGGGATCAGGGTGACCTTCTCCTTGGATTTGCGCAGGTAGTCCACGTAGAAGCAGGCGGCCGGCATGTCCTCGGCCTTGCGGTTGGTGGGGGCAAGGGGCAGGTGGGCGCTGTGCATGCTGATCTCTTTGCCGCCCCGCATGGCCTTGGGGCGCAGACGCCAGGCGTCCAGCTCCACATAGTTTTTGCACAGGTATTTGGTCATGGCGGTGTCGCAGCCCCGGTATACGGGGATGTCCACGCCCAGGGCCTCAAACAGGCGCAGGGTGTTGTCGGTGGTGTTTTCGATGGGCTGGTTGCCCCATACGGAGCAGGCGGCCACCAACTCAATGTCGGGGGACAGCACGGCGGCGCACAGCGCCACGGCGTCGTCGGAGCCGGTATCCACATCCAGGATTACTTTTCTCTTTGCCATATTCGTCGTGTCCTTTCAAGATTTGGTTTTTTCGCTTCGGGCAAACAGGTCCAGCAAAACCGAGGCGAATTTTTGTCTGTCGCCGTCAAAGGCAAAGTAGCAGTTTACCGGCTCGGTGTAATAGCGCATATCCAGGATGGTCTGGCCCTCGCAGAAATCCCGGAAGCCGATGTCGCAGTGGACATGGCGGACGTCCCGCAGCACCTGGGGGTCGATGAGGTAGGCGATGCAAAGGGCGTCGTGGACGGCGGCGGCGTCGGGCACGGCCAGGGGCTGGGAGTTGCTGTGGACCATGATGCGCTGCTCGCACAAAGCGGCGGCAAAGTCGCCGGCCACCGTGCCCAGGGCGCGAAAGCGCTTGCAGTCGTCCAGGGTGATGCAGGCGGCGTGGGTGGCGTCCAGGGGCACCAGGGTGACCTTTGCGCCGCAGTGGATGACGTGCTGGGCGGCCTCGGGGTCGTACCAGATGTTAAACTCCGCCGTGGGCGAGGTGTTGGTGATGTTGTATCCGCCGCCCATGATGACAATCTCTTCGATCTTATCCACAATGGTGCCGTCCAAAAGGAGGGCCATGGCGACGTTGGTCAGGGGGCCCACCGCCACAATGGTGACGGGCTGGGGCGCGGCGCGCAGGTACTGCACGTAAAATTCGGGCGCGCTGATGGGCTGCTCCTTAATGGTGGCGGGGGGGACGTCCAGGAAATCGGAGTGCATCTGGACCTCCTTGCCGTCCACCACCAGGGGACCCTTGCTTTTGCGCACAGGCAGCCGGTCGGGGCAGAGGAATTTGACCAGGGGGGTGCGGCAGCCGCGGTAAACGGGTACGTCCGCGCCCAGCAGCTGGACCACCCGCAGGGTGTTTTCGGTCGTCTTGTCAATGTCCTTGTTGCCGGCCACCGAGCACAGGGCCTCCAGCTGGATGTCCTTGGACAGCACAGCGGCCATAATCGCCACGGCGTCGTCCGAGCCGGTATCCACGTCCAAAATGATCTTTCTTGCCATTACAGAACCTCCTTAAGTTCTTCAGAAAATCGGTCGGGCTTTTTATGTTGCGGGACTGGTGCGGCAGTGCCAAAAGAAAAGCGTACTGTTTTTTTCCGCCCGCGTCAAGCGGCCTGGTGGCGTTTGCCGGCGGCGTCCCGGCCCTTGCGCACGGCGGACATGACAAACAGGATAAAGATGGTGACAAAATAGGGGAAGGCGCTGATGAGCTCGGCGGGGATGCCCCAAAGCTGCATCTGGTTGGCAAAGGCGTCGGCGGCGCCGAACATAAACGCGGCGGCAGCGGAGCCCACCGGCTCGCCGGAGGCGATGTTCATGGCCGACATGGCAATCATGCCGCGGCCCGCCACCATATCCCGGGCAAACCAGGACAGGTAGCCCATGGACATAAACATGCCGCCAAAGGCGGAAAGCACCCCCGAAAGGGCAAAGGAGAGGAAGTAGATCTTCCGGGAGGAAATGCCCACCGATTCGGCCGCCAGGGGGTTTTCGCCCACCGAGCGGATGCGCAGGCCGATTTTGGTCTTGTAGATGAGCACCCACACCAGGACCACCGCCACAAAGGCAAAATAGGTAAAGATGCTGTGGCCCGAAAGGATGTCGCCCAAAATGGGGATGTCCTTGAGAATGGGGACGTCCCAGGTGCCCACGGCAAGGCTGGGCAGGACGCTGGCGGTGTTGGCCTTGGACCCGGTAAAGGCGAACATGGTAAAGACCGTGGCACCCACAAGGCCGGTGTTCATGGCAATGCCCACCAGGTACAGGTCGCATTTAAGGACAAAGGCGCAGAAGGAAATAATAAGGGTGATAAGCACCGAGGCCAGCACCCCGGCCAGAAGGGCGATCCAGATGTTTTGGGTATAGGCGCTGACCAGCACGCCGGTCAGGGCGGAGGCCAGCATCATGCTTTCCACGGCCATGTTCTGCAGCCCCGCCTTAAAGGTGATGGAGGCGGCCAGGGTGCCGTAGATAAGGGGGGTGGTCAGCCGGACAATCACGTACAAAAATTTGACGATATTCATCGGTTATGCCGCCTCCTTTTTGTTTTTCGCCTTTGAAGCGGAAAAGATGATTTTGTTTTTAAACCCGGCCATAAAGTGTTCGCCGGCAATCAGCAGCACCAGGATGGCCTGCATAATGTCCACAAACTCGAAGGGCAGCTCGGTGGAGTAGTTTAGGATAGACGCGCCGGTGCGCATGTAGGCCAGCAGGAAGGAGCCCAGGGGCACAAGCCAGGGGTTTTTGCGGGCCAGCACCGCCACCAGCATTCCGTCAAAGCCGTAGTTGGTAAAGCCGGCCCAGACGTACCGGTCATAAATGCCCATGATGTCCACGGCGCCCCCCAGCCCGCAAAGGCCAAGGCCGATGACCTGGGCCAAAACCAGGCTGCTGGTCATGTTGATGCCGGACGCCTTGGCAAACTGGGGGTTGGAGCCGCAGATGCGGATGGAGTAGCCAAGGGAGGTGCGGTAGAAGATGACGCCCACCACCACCACGGCCAGAAGGCCCACAAACAGGCCCGAATGGATGTTGGTCCTGGGCACAAGGCGGGTCAGCTTCATGTTGTCCGGCAGCGGCTTGGAGCCCAGATAGCTGATGTTGGGGTCCACCATCAGGGTCTTTACCAAAAAGGTGCTTAAGTACATCAGGGCGTAGTTGAGCATGATGGAGATGACCGTCTCGTTGACGCCCAGCTTTTCCCGCATCAGGGCGGGGATGAGGCCGGCGCCGGCGCCGATGGCGACGCCCACGGCCATAAGCAGCACCACCAGCAGCACATGGGGAATGCCGGAATCCCCGATGTTGACGCCGATGAAGGTGACAATACAGCCGGACAGAAGGTAGACGCCCTCGCCGCCCATGTTAAAGCGGTTGGCGGCATAAATGAAGCACATGCCGCTGCCCACCAGCAGATAGGGGATGAACTTGCCCATCATCTGCCCAAAGCGCCGCATATTGGAAAAGGGGCCCAGGGCAAAGGCCTTCAGGGCCTCCAGGGGGTCGTCCGTCATAAAGGCGATGCAGATAAAGGTAAACCCAAAGGCGATGGCCAGGGCGAGGACAATTCTGAAAATCTCAAAAAAGAACTCGATTCTTCTTGTCTCTTTCATAGCAGGTCCCCCATTTCCTCCGCGGTCATTGCCTTGACGCCAAGCATGTACTCTCCCAGCAGGTCCTCGCTGACCTGGGAGGCGTCGCGGAAATGGGCCACAATTTTTCCATCCTTCATCACCAGCAGCCGGTCCGAGACCTCCAGGATCTCGTTGAGGTCCGAGGAGACCAGGAGCGTCGCCACGCCCTCCTCCCGGGCCTTGCGCACCAGGGTCTTGCGGATCATCTCGGTGGTGCCCACGTCGATGCCCCGGGTGGGCTGGTTGGCAATGATGAGGTCCGCGCCGCTGGTAAACTCCCGGGCCACAATCACCTTTTGGATGTTGCCGCCGGAGAGCATGCGCACCGGCTGGGAGGCGTCGTCGCAGGACACCTCGTATTCCCGGATCAGCTCTTCCACGTGCTGGTTGATCTTTTTTGTATCGGTAAAGATGCCAAACTTTTTGTATTCCTTGCTGTGGACACGGTCCGCCATTATGTTTTCCCGGATGGGCAGGTTGGCCGCGCAGCCGTGGGTCATGCGGTCCTCCGAAATGTAGGCCACCCCCTGCTCCCGGATCTGGCGGATCTTTTTGCCCTTTATGCTTTTGCCGTTTACCTGGATGTCGCCATGGTCAATGGACGCCATGCCCGCAATCATTTCGGCCACGTCGTTTTGTCCGTTGCCCTCCACCCCGGCAATGCCCACAATCTCGCCGCGGCGGATGCCAAAGGATACGTCGTCCACCACGGTGACATGCTCCTTGCTGCGCCGGCTGACGCCGCTTACCTCCAGCACCGTTTCGGTGGGCTTTGCGGCTTCCTTTTCAATTTTCAGCACCACGTCGCGTCCCACCATCATGCGGGAGATGGACGCGGGGTTCAGGTTTTCGATGACATCGCCGCCCACGGTCCTGCCGGCGCGCAGCACCGTGACGCGGCTGCAAAGCTCCATGACCTCCTCCAGTTTGTGGGAGATGAAGATGATGGAGATGCCGCTGTCCCGAAGGGCCTTCAGCTGCACAAACAGCTCCTTTGTCTCCTGGGGGGTCAGCACCGCGGTGGGCTCGTCCAGAATCAGAATGCGGCAGTTGCGGATGAGGGCCTTTAAAATCTCCACCTTTTGCCGCAGGCCCACGCCCATGTCCGCAATCCGGGCGTTGGCGTCCACCTTCAGCTGGTATTTGTCCGAGATCTCCTGGGTCATTTTAACGGCCTGCCGGTGGTCGAACATCCCGCCCTTTCCGGGCTCCATGCCCAGGGTGACGTTTTCGGCCACGGTCAGGGAGGGCACCTGCATAAAATGCTGATGCACCATCCCGATGCCCTTGGCAATGGCATCCAGGGGGTCGGAGATGTGGGCGTCCTTTCCGTCCAGCAGAATCTGGCCGCCCTGAAAGTCCTCCATGCCGAAGAGAATCTTCATCAGGGTGGTCTTTCCCGCGCCGTTTTCGCCGACCAGGGCGTGAATCTCCCCCTCGTTGACGACCAGATTTACATCCTTGTTGGCCATAAAGCCGTTGGAGTAAATCTTGGTGATGTTCTGCATACGAAGTACTTCAGCCACGTTGCATTTCTCCTTTTTATCGGAAAGCGGGGAGCAGAGCCGTCCTCCGTTCCCCGCTTTTGCGCCTGGGTTTTTACCTTATTTCTTAAAGCTGTCCCGGTAGGCAGAAAACTCTTCGTAGTTTGCGTACTGGAAGTAGGTGGATACCTTGACGGTACCGTCGCTGACGGCCTTCAGAGCGTTGTCATAGGCGTCCTGCACCTTTTGGGGAGCAACCGTCCGGAAGTAGTCGCTGTCCACGCAGCCCACGCCGTTTACAGCCAGGCCCAGCAGTTCCACAGTGCCGTAGGGCAGGGTGCCGTCCATGGCCCGGTCCACCGAGTAGGTGACGGCCACGCGGACGTCCTTGAGCATAGAGGTGATAAAGACGTCGGCATAGGCTTCCTTGCCCGGGTTCTCCTTGGCCATGGCGTACTGGTCGGAGTCGCAGCCGATAACCCATTTGTTGGCCTCGTGGCCGCCGCGGTTAAGGGTGACATCCTCGGCCACCGCAATGCAGGCGCCGCCTTCGACCACGTAAACCACATCGCAGCCGCTGTCATACATCAGTCCGCAGACTTCCTTGACCTTGGCGTTGTCGGCGGCGCCGTTGCCATAGGCCCAGGTCAGCTCACATTCGGGGTTGGCATAGCGCACGCCCTCCAGATAGCCCACCAAAAAGTCGTTGCCCACGGGGACATCCTGGAACAGGAAGACGCCTACCTTGTTGGACTGGGTCAGGCTGCCCGCAATGACGCCGGCCAGCCAGGAGCCCTCGTTTTGGCCAAAGGCCGCCCCGTAGACATTGGATGCGGAGGAGAAGTCCGCGGTTATGCCCGCGTCAAAGGCGATAAACTTCATGTCCGGATAGTCGGGGCCGTACTTGAGGCACAGGTCGGCCAGACCAAAGTTGGACTGGGTGACCACGATGGAATACTTGCCGCTTTCGCAGGCGTCCGCAAAGGCGGAGTCATAGGTGGAGGTGTCGTTGCCCAGCTCGATGCAGGTGGACTCCATGCCGTACTTTTTGGCGGATTCCTGGGTGCCCGCCCAGCCGTTGTCGTTAAAGCCCTTGTCGCCCAGGTTCTTGCAAAAATAGACGATGCCGCCCTTTGTCTCTGCCGGTTGGCTTTCGCCCTGGCTCTCGCTCTGGTTGTCCCCGCTGGCAGGGGGGGTCTTGCTGCCGCAGGCGGCAAGGCTGAACACCATGAAAAGGGCCAACAGAACTGCAAGTCGTTTCTTCATCTTCATTTCCTTTCCTCATTCCAAATGTAGTGTGCCAGACACGGCAGGCGCCGTGCCTTTATCTCTCGCCTCCATCCCCTTTTCAGGGGGTGCAGGCGTGGGATTCTTCCTCCGCCGGCTGTGCCGGGTCCGCTTTTCCGCGCCGGTTGCGCGAAAGGCGGTTTCGCTCGTCGTCGATGCCAAGTCTTACCCACAGGGTCTTATTCAGGTTTTCCATAAAAAAGCTGCTGATAAAGGCGCCGGACGGCTGGATGAGGGTCATGATGCCAAAGACGCCGTCCAGGAGAAACGCAAGGGCAAAGTAGACAAGCTCGCTGGCTGTTTTAAGGTACTTATATTCAATCTTAATTTTGTCGGCCAAGGTAAACAGACAGGCCTCAAACCCCGCGGTGCCCAGCTGCATAGAGGTGGAAAGGGCCGACCCGAAGCTGGTGAGCAAAACCCCCAGCGCCGCCGTGGGCGCCTTGGCCCAGCCCACAAACAGCCAGGGCGCAAAGGCCGAAAAAAAGTGAAGCCACATATTGATAAAGAAGCCCTGGACCAAAATCATGAGGAAGGAGCCCACCCCCATATAGCGCCGTGCAACGAGGAAGCCCACCACCAGCATGGTGCTGTTGAAAACCGTATAGACAATGCCCGGCAGCACCTGGAGCTTTACCGCAACAGCGGTAAACAGGGTGTTCATGGCGTCGCTGCCCAAAGCGTTTAAGGTAATGACGGCGGTCCCGCCGCAGCCGATGAACATGCCTACAAAATAAACGGCCACCTTCAAAGGCAGCTTTTTGTTCAGTTCCAGATTGGGAAACAGGGTCATGCAATCAAACTCCAATGTCCGCGGGCCCTTTGCCCGTGTAAATTTATCTGAACACGTCCGTGCGGCGCTGCGGTGGGGAAAATGCCTGACCCCATTGACAGCAATTGCTTATTGCATTAAGCTAAAGCTATAATAGCGCCGGAAAGCTTGTTTTGCAACTGTCAGAATATATAATTATTCGATGCGTTTTTTGTACGTTGTGCCAATGATGGGTCATCTGAATGTCACAATTTCCTTTGCCGCCGCGGTTTTGCCCAACAGAATTTTTAGGGCCTAAAGCAAGGTTTTTGTCGCAATGGAAGGAATTTGATGGTAAGATGATAGCTATATGATGAATGGGGCGGCCCGGGGCAAAAGCCGTCAGGTCACGGACCGGGAACACGGGGCACGGCCTTTTCGCGCCGCCGGGCGGGCCCCCAAGGGACGGACTGCCTGGATAAACTGAAAACTGGATGGTGGATAAAATGGCTACACGGGAAGAAGAAATTCTGGCAATCCTTAAAAGTGACCCCATGATCTCCCAAAACGACCTTGCCGACAAATTGGGGATCACCCGGTCCTCTGTTTCGGTATACATCACCTCCCTGTTGAAAAAGGGGCTGATTAAGGGCCGGGGGTACGTCATCAGCGAGGAGCTGTACCCCATCATCATCGGTTCGGTCAACGTTGACCTGCTGGGCGTCCTCCGGGATAACGAAAGCGAGCTGAGGGAGGACGGCTATGTCCAGGAGGACAGCGAGATTTCCATCAGCTACGGCGGCATTGCCAAAAACATTGCCGAGGAGCTGGTGCGCCTTGGCATGTCCCCCAAAATCATCTCCCCCATTGCCAGGGACATCTTTGGCAACGAGATTGTCCGGGAGTGCGCCGAGCACGGCATTTCCCTGGAGGGTTCTCTGTTTTTGGAAAATGTGCAGTCCTCCATGTACCTGGAGCTTCGCACCCGGGGGCGGGACTGGTTTACGGGCCTGACCAATATGGCCAACGAAAAGCTGCTGACCCCGCAGTATCTGGAGACAAAATACAGCCTGATCCACAACGCCAGCCAGATTGTCGTCTATGACGGCCTGAGGCGGGAGACCCTGGACTATGTGTCCAAGCGCCACGCG